>NZ_MAQZ01000079.1:0-55490 GCF_001756285.1 Frankia sp. CgMI4 | reverse complement strand
CGGGCCGTCCGGGTCATCCGCGCCGCCGGGATCCTCGCCGCCGGGATCCTCGCCTGGGTCCGGTAATCACGGCCGGCCCGCCGGGACGGCGTCCCGGCCCTCACGTGCCGGCCGCAATCTGCCGGCCGCCATCGGTGTCGGCATCCTTCTCGGTGCCGTCATCCTCGTTCCGCTGTTCACCCTGCGGGTGATCTTTGTCGGGGTGATCAGTGCCGCGATGGCCCTGGGCACCCACGAGGTGGTCCGCGCGATCCGACTGACGCAGGTACGGGTTCCCCTGCTTCCCCTGGTTGCCGGGGCGGCGGCCATGCCGGTCGTCGCGTACGCCGACGGGACCACCGGCCTGCTGCTGACTCTCGCCGGCACCATCGGCGTGGCGGCGCTGGTCCGTGCTTTCGGGCCGTCCACGGGTCTGCTCCGCGACGTCGCCGGCGCCGCGTTCGTGGCCGGCTACATCGGCTTTCCGGCCGGCTTCGCCGCGCTGCTCACCGAACCCTCCGATGGTCGCTGGCGAGTCGTCGCCTTTCTGGGAACGGTGGTGGCCAGCGACGTCGGTGGTTACACGGCCGGTGTCCTCTCCGGCGGTCGGCACAAGATGGCCCCCACCGTCTCCCCGGGGAAGTCGTGGGAGGGATTCGCCGGTTCGGCGGTGACCTGTGTGATCGTCGCCGGGATCGTGCTGGCCTGGCCGCTGGAGGCCGAGGCCTGGCAGGGCGTTCTGCTCGGGCTGGCGGTCGCGTGTACCGCGACGATCGGCGACCTGGGTGAGTCTCTGCTCAAGCGCGACATCGGCATCAAGGACATGAGCAGCCTGCTGCCCGGCCATGGTGGCCTGATGGACCGTCTGGACTCGTTGTTGTGCACCGCCCCGGTCGCCTGGCTTCTGATCACTTCCTTCCTGAACTGATCGAAACCGGGTCCAGTCGACCGGTCTCGCCTCTCGTAGGCCCCTTCGGACAGATCAGTGCATTCGTCTCGGTCGCGGTCACCTGGCAGACTGGATCCGCGATGACTGCCACGACCGCCGAATCCGGACGTCCGGACCAGCCCCCGACCGCCGAGGCGGGCCGGCCCGTGCGGCTGACACTCACCCGGCGAGCGGGCCGAGCGCCGCGTCACCTCGCCGACCTGACCCAGCAGGAACGGCGTGACGTCGCGGTGTCGCTGGGGCAGCCGGCCTTCCGCGCCGATCAGGTGGCCCGGCACTACTATGCGCGGTTGATCGCCGCCGATGAGCCCGAGGCGATGACCGACCTGCCGGAGCGGGACCGCCAGCCGCTCCTCGACGCCCTGCTGCCGAGGCTGCTCGTCCCGGTGCGGACGCTGAGCTGCGACGACGGTCTGACCCGCAAGACGGCATGGCGGACCGTGGACGGCGCTTCTCTCGAGTCTGTGATCATGAGATATCCGGATCGCGCGACGGTCTGTGTGTCGAGCCAGGCGGGCTGCGGCATGGGCTGCCCGTTCTGTGCCACCGGTCAGGGGGGGCTGACCCGCAACCTGTCGACCGCGGAGATCGTCGAACAGGTCGTGCACGCCGCCCGGGTTCTCCGGCGCCGTGAGCTCGCGGGCGGCGAGACCAGGTTGTCGAACGTGGTCTTCATGGGGATGGGCGAGCCGCTGGCGAACTATGCCGCGGTGATCGCCGCGCTACGCCGCCTCACCGCTCACCCCCCCGACGGCCTGGGCCTGTCGGCTCGCGGCCTGACGGTCAGCACCGTCGGCCTCGTTCCGGCGATTCGTCGTCTGGCCGGAGAGGGCCTGCCGGTGACTCTGGCGGTGTCCCTGCACGCCCCGGACGACGTTCTACGGAACGAACTCGTCCCCATCAACACCCGTTGGCCGGTGGTCGAGGTGCTCGCGGCCGCCTGGGAGTACGCCGAGATGACCGGCAGACGGGTAAGCGTCGAGTACGCGCTGATCGACGGGGTCAACGATGACGTGGGACGCGCCGACGCCCTCGCGGACCTGCTCGTCGGCCGGCTCGCGCATGTGAACCTCATTCCGTTGAATCCGACCGGTGGATCCTCGTGGCGCGCCAGCGCCCCGGCCGGCCAGCGCGCGTTCGTCCGCCGGCTCCGTGACCGCGGCATCGTGACGACGGTGCGCGACACCCGGGGCCGGGAGATCGCGGCAGCCTGCGGACAGCTCGCGGCCGAGCCGGCCGGGAAGCCGGAGCGGAGGGACCGGCCGGAGCAGGTCGGATCCGACCGTCTCGTCGAGTTCGGTGCCGTGGGGAGCACGACGCCTGACGGTGACCGTGTCCTTCGGTAGTCCGACGAGTCGACGCCGGGGGGCCTCCCGGCCGGGTATCCGGGCGACGAACACCGTATGGCTGCCGATCACGGCCGCCGCCGGAGTGTTGCTGCTGCTCCTGTGGTACGCGATGTCCCAGGAGCCGGGGCCGGCGAAGACCTCGGCGACCCAGGCCGCTCTCGGAGCATCCGGCGGTCGTGCCGCCGGTGCCGCCGTGGCGTCGGCCATACCGTTGCCCACGGTCCCACCACCCCCCGAGAGCGGCTGCGTCACCGGGAAGACCCTGCCGTCCGGGATCGGTACCCGCACGCTGCGGGTGGGAGGAACCGAGCGCGGCTACGTCCTCGCCGTACCGACCGCGGGTCCACGGGCCAGGCCACTACCACTGATCTTAAATTTCCATGATCTGAATCAGACGCCGGAAGATCTGGAAGCGTACACGCGGCTCGCCGATCAGGGGACGAAGGCGGGCTTCGTGGTCGCCGCCCCGATCGGGACGCAGATGCGGTGGAACTTCACCAGATCGAAGGCGGTGGGACCCGACGACGTACTCTTCGTCGGCGCGCTGCTCAACGACCTTGTCGGTCAGATGTGCCTGGACGCGGGACGCGTCTTCGCCGTGGGCTACGGTGACGGCGCGAACATGGTGCTCACGCTGGCCTGCGCGCTGCCGGGCCGTCTTGCGGCGGCGGTGACCGTCGGGTCGAGCGTGCTGCCCGGCTCCTGCGCCAAGCCCGCCACCAACGTCCTGGAGATCCATGGGACCTCGGACCAGATCGCACCGTATGCCGGCGGAGGTGCTCCGCGACCGGCCCCCTTCACCGGGGTCGTCGCGCAGCCCGTGGWAGACCGGCTCGCCCGGTACGCCTCCGCTCTGGGCTGCGGCGGAGCCCGCCAGACCTCCCGGGACACGGCCGCCTGGCAGCGCACCGTGTGGAGCGGCTGCCCAGCCGGCCACGATGTCGGACTGTTAGCCATGCAGGGCGCGGGGCACACCTGGCCGGGGGCGCAGGCACGCCCGGCGCTGGGTCCGACCTCCGTCAGCCTGAGTGCCACCATTGTGGCGTTGACCTATTTCGGTTACACGCCTACGCCCGCGACAAGTGGCCTGCCCGCTCCCGCCGTCTCCGCCGGTCCCGCCGGCCCGGGCGTCGCCACCAGTCCGACTCCCGCGGCACCGTCGGCTGAATCCTCCGGACCCGCCGCATCCTCCGGACCTGCCACCACGCCCGCGTCGCCCGCCGCCCCGGATGCCGCCCCCCGTGCCGAACCGTCCGGGCAGCCGGCAGCCGGCGCCACACCTTCTTCCTCACCCGGCCGGGGATGAGTAGACGTCGGAGCCGTCGTCGACGTGACCGACCGGGCCGACGTGCCACCCCGATCGGGGTGGCCGATCGGGGTGGGCGGCGACCGCAAAGTCCTGCCCACCAGACCTGACGAAACGTAGTTGTCACTGGACCCATTGCGCATCTTCGGGTGGCACCTGTCATGAACCGAACAGGGCGGCGTCGAGCGGTCGGTGGGCCTGAGAGAATAGGTGACGTGGTGGAGGCTTCGATCCTGCGTGAGGTTGTCCTGCTCGGGTCCACCGGTTCGATCGGAACCCAGGCAATAGATGTCGTACGCCGCAACCCGCAGCGGTTCCGGGTGGTGGCGTTGATGGGCGGCGGGTCCCGGGTGGACCTGCTCGCCGCTCAGGCACTGGACCTCGGCGTCCAGGCCGTGGGAGTGGCGGCGGCCTCGGCCGCTCAGGACCTCCAGCTGGCCTTCTTCGCCGAGGCGTCGCGGCGTGGCTACCGTCGGGGTGAGTTCCCCGTGCCAAAGATTCTCGCCGGTCCCGACGCCGCGAGCGAGATCGCGGCGTGGCCATGCGACATCGTCCTCAACGGCATCACCGGCTCGGTCGGGTTGGCCCCGACGCTCGCGGCGCTGGCCGCCGGCCGGACTGTGGCGTTGGCGAACAAGGAATCGTTGGTCGYCGGGGGGCCGTTGGTGCTCGACGCGCTCGGTGGCGACCCCGACCGCCTGGTGCCGGTGGATTCCGAGCACTCCGCACTGGCGCAGTGCCTGCGTGGCGGGCGGCGGGACGAGGTACGCAAACTGGTGTTGACCGCCAGCGGAGGTCCCTTCCGCGGGCGCCGCCGCGACGAGCTTGCCGCCGTTACCCCGGAGCAGGCGTTGGCCCATCCCACCTGGGACATGGGACCCCTGGTGACGATCAACTCGGCGACCCTGATGAACAAGGGGCTTGAGCTGATCGAGGCGCACCTGTTCTTCGGGGTTCCCTACGACGACATCGAGGTCGTCGTGCACCCCCAGTCGTTGGTGCACTCGATGGTCGAGTTCACCGACGGCTCGACGATCGCTCAGGTCTCCCCACCGGACATGCGACTGCCCATCGCGCTGGCGCTCGGCTGGCCGGACCGGGTGGCGCAGGCACAGCCGCCGATGGACTGGTCGCGGGCGCAGGCGCTTACCTTCGAACCGCTGGACGAGGTGGCGTTCCCGGCGGTGGAGCTCGCGCGCACAGCCGGGCGGCGCGGCGGCACCGCCCCCGCGGTCTTCAACGCCGCGAACGAGGAGGCGGTGGCGGCCTTCCTCGCCGGGCGGCTGCCCTTCATCCGTATCGTCGACCTGGTGGCCGAGGTCATCGCCGAGCACGAAGTGATCGATCATCCCACGGTGGAGGAGGTGTTCGCCACCGAACGAGCCGCGCGGGCGGCGGCCGGGCGGCTGATCCGGCGCGAGACCGAACGGGACACGGTATGAGCCGCCCCCCCGGCGCCGAGGGGGCGGTCTGATGGAGCTTCTCGGCATTGCGGCGTTCGCACTGGCCCTGCTGGTGTCGGTCGTCGCGCACGAGGCCGGGCATTTCGTGACGGCCCGGCACTACGGCATGAAGGCCTCCAAGTTCTTCGTCGGTTTCGGGCCGACCATCTGGTCCCGGCGGCGGGGGGAGACCGAGTACGGTGTCAAGGCCATTCCGGCCGGCGGTTTCGTCAAGATCGAGGGGATGACTCCGCTCGAGGAGATCGATCCGGCCGATGAACCCCGCGCCTTCCACAATGCGCGGGCGCGGGCCCGGCTCGTGGTCATGTCGGCCGGTTCCTTCGTGCATTTCGTCATCGCCATCGTGCTGGTCTACGGAGTGCTCGTTGTCCTGGGCACGACCACGATCAGCGAGTCGAGGGTCGGCGCGACGAGTTGCATCGCCACGACCGCGACTTGTTCCGGACCGGGGCCGGCCGCGGCGGCCGGTCTGCGGCCGGGTGACCGGATCGTCAGCTTCGGCGGAGTTCCGGTCACGACCTGGACGCAGTTCACCCGGCAGGTGCGTGCGCACGGAGCGGGGCCTGCGGTGATGGTCGTCGAACGGGACGGCCGCACCCTCACTCTCACGCCGAACCTGGTGGAGGTCCGGCGCGATCGGGAGACCGGGCAGGCGGGCGACGACCGGGTCGGCGCCTTGGGCGTCAAACCGGGAACCGAGACAGTGCACTACAACCCGATCGAAGCGGTGCCCCRCACCTTCGATGTCATCGGGTCCGGGTTCACCGGCATGTACGAAACGCTGACCCRCCGGATCGGTGATATCGGTAATATCTTCAGCGACAACCGCGACCCCCAGGGTTTCATCAGCGTGGTGGGAGCGGCGCGTATCGGCGGTGACGTGGTCTCGGCCGAGGGCAGTTCGGCCGTGGACCGGGTGCGGAACCTTCTCATTCTGGTCGCCGCGATCAATCTCGCGGTCGGAATTTTTAACCTGTTGCCCCTACTCCCGTTGGACGGCGGTCATATTGCCGTGCTGGGCTTCGAGCAGGCCCGGCACGGTCTACGCAGGCTCCGGGGTTATCGCGGTCCGGTGCAGAAGGTGGATTTCGCCAAACTGTTACCAGCCACGTACGCCACGGTCGTCGTATTGCTCGGGTTCAGTCTGCTTGTCCTGTCCGCCGACATCGTCAATCCCATTCGCCTGAATCAGTAATTTCGTATGAACATGCGCGACGGTGTRCCATTCTGCCCTRCCTCCTGCAGCCGACAGGCCGAGTCAGTCGCACGTCGATCTTCGTCTCCGATTCGCCAGTGAGGACAACGTGACCGTAACTCTGGGCATGCCAACCGCTCCGGCCCGTCCGCTCGGCACGCGGCGGCACAGCCGGCAGATCCACGTGGGCAACGTCCTGGTCGGGGGTGACGCTCCGGTCTCCGTTCAGTCGATGTGCACCACGTTGACGTCGGACGTCAACGCCACGCTGCAGCAGATCGCACAGCTGACAGCGTCGGGATGCCAGATCGTCCGGGTCGCGGTGCCAAGCCAGGACGACGCCGACGCCCTCGCCGCGATCGCCCGCAAGTCCCCGATCCCGGTGATTGCCGATATCCACTTCCAGCCCAAGTACGTCTTCGCCGCGATCGACGCGGGCTGCGCCGCGGTCCGGGTCAACCCCGGCAACATCAAGGCTTTTGACGACAAGGTCGGGGAGATTGCTCGCGCGGCGAAGGCCGCCGGCGTTCCGATCCGGATCGGGGTCAACGCGGGTTCACTCGACAAGCGGCTGTTGGCGAAGTACGGCAAGGCCACGCCGGAGGCGCTGACGGAGTCGGCCTTGTGGGAATGCTCGCTGTTCGAGGAGCACGACTTCCGTGACATCAAGATCTCGGTGAAGCACCACGACCCGGTCGTCATGATCCAGGCGTACCGGCTGCTCGCCCAGGCCTGCGACTACCCGCTGCACCTCGGTGTCACCGAGGCCGGACCGTCCTTCCAGGGCACGGTCAAGTCCGCGGTCGCCTTCGGGGCCCTRCTCGCCGAGGGAATCGGTGACACGATCAGGGTGTCGCTGTCGGCACCGCCGGTCGAGGAGGTGAAGGTCGGCACCGCGATCCTGGAGTCCCTGGGACTTCGKCAGCGTAAGCTCGAAATCGTATCCTGCCCTTCCTGCGGTCGGGCTCAGGTCGATGTCTACACCCTTGCCAATCAGGTCAGCGCCGGTCTCGAGGGCATGGAGGTCCCGTTGCGCGTCGCCGTCATGGGCTGCGTCGYGAACGGGCCGGGCGAGGCCAGGGAGGCCGATCTCGGCGTCGCATCCGGGAACGGCAAGGGTCAGATCTTCGTCCGAGGTGAGGTCGTGAAGACCGTTCCGGAGGCGCAGATCGTGGAAACCCTCATTGAGGAAGCCATGCGGCTGGCCGAGGAGATGGCGGCGGACGGCACCCCGTCCGGCGAACCCTCGGTTTCCGTGGGTTAACCGGTTCGACCGGATGGGCCTACCTCTGCGGTCCGCGCCGACCCGTCTGCTTGACGACAGGGATCTTCCGGCCGTCCGCGAGCTCTTGGCCCGCAACCCGGTCGCCGATGTGTTCGTCGCATCTCGGGTCGAGGCGGCGGGGCTCGACCCGTGGCGTCTCGGCGCCGAGATGTGGGGGCACACCGTGGACGGCCGCCTGGTCGCCCTGTGTTATTCCGGCGCCAACCTCTGGCCCGTGGCGGCGGGCCCCACCTCGGCGAGACTGTTCGCCGAGCGGGCCCGCCGGCAGGGACGGCGCTGCTCGTCCATCGTCGGCGTCTCCTCCTCGGTGACGGCGATGTGGAAGCATCTGGAGCCGACCTGGGGGCGGGCCCGAGAGGTACGGGCCGACCAGCCCCTGCTGGTGATCGACCGCCCGCCGCGGGTCGCCCCCGATCCGGCGGTGCGTCCGGTGCGCCCGGACGAGCTGGACGTCATCCTGCCGGCCTGCATCGCCATGTTTACCGAGGAGATCGGGGTGTCCCCGGTGCTCGCCGACGGCGGCGCCCTTTACCGCGCCCGCGTCGCCGAGTTTGTCGGTCAGCGGCGTTCCTTCGCCCACATCGCCGACGGCCGGGTGCTGTTCAAGGCCGAGATCGGCGCCGTCGCGGGCGACGTCTGCCAGATCCAGGGCGTCTGGGTCGACCCGGCGCTGCGTGGGCGCGGCCTCGGCGCCGCGGGAACCGCGAGCGTGGTCGCGCTGGCGCGGGCCGCCTTCGCCCCGCGGGTCAGCCTGTACGTCAACGACTTCAACCATGCCGCCCGCCGAGTCTACGACCGGGTGGGCTTTCAGCGGGTCGGGACCTTCGCGTCGATCCTGTTCTGAGGTCGATCCTGTTCTGAGGTCGATCCCGGTCTGAGGTCGATCCCGGTCTGAGAGCGTCCCGGACCCGCTCCTATGGTGTCCGGGGCCTCTGCGCTCCAGCGAAAAAAATGTCTGTTTTGTCGGATATGTGCTCCTGTCTGGTCAAAGATATTGCAGATCGATGTCATCGTGATGAAGCCACCTGGCCAGGATGGGCACCATCTGGCATGCTTACCATCCCGATGACTTCGATCGACTTGCATGGCGCGGGTGTCAGCCCGCGTGAGGGGGTATCTATGAGGCCGAGCAGACTGTGGCGTGCAGCGACGCCACTCATCGCCGCGGGGGCGCTTGTACTGGCGGTGGTGGGCTGCTCGAGTGACGACGGGGAYTCCCAGACGGTCGCCTCGAACGRCCAGATCACCGGCACCCTACGGCTCGGGTACTTCCCGAACCTCACCCACGCGCCAGCTCTCTACGGCGCCGAGAAGGGGATCTTCGCCAAGGACCTCGGCTCTGGAGTCACGCTCAAGACATCGACCTTCAACTCCGGCGTGCAGGAGGCGGAGGCGATTCTGTCCGGCGCCATCGATGCCGGTTATATCGGTCCCAACCCGGCGGTCAACAGCTTCATCAAGTCGCACGGGGAGGCGGTGCGGATCGTCTCCGGCGCTACCTCGGGTGGTGCGTCGCTGGTGGTCAAGCCTGAGATCACCTCCGTCGCGCAGCTCAAGGGCACCACGCTCGCCACCCCGAGCCTGGGCAACACCCAGGACGTGGCGCTGCGGYACTTCCTCAAGAAGAACGGGCTGAAGACCGACACCCAGGGTGGGGGTGATGTCTCCATCAAGCCCCAGGACAACACCGTGACGGTGGACGCCTTCGCCAACAGGGCCATCGACGGGGCCTGGGTGCCCGAGCCGACGGCCTCCCGGCTCGTCGCAGCGGGGGGCAAGGTGCTCGTCGACGAGGCCGACGAGTGGCCGGAGACCAAGGGCCAGTTCGTCACGACGGTGCTTCTGGTGAGCACGGACTATCTGAAGAAGAACCCGGAGATCGTCCGCCGRCTCATCACGGCGAATGTGGAATCGATCAACGCGCTCAACGCCGACCGTGACGCCGGCGCGAAGGTCACCAACACGGCGCTGGGCAAGCTGAGCGGCAAGCCGCTGTCCGACAAGATCCTCACCTTGGCCTGGAAGGGGCTGACCTTCACTCCGGACCCGATCGCGGCGTCCCTGTTCACCTCGGCAAAGCACCAGGAGGAGCTCGGCCTCATCAAGAACCCGAAGCTCGACGGTCTGTTCGATCTGACGGTCCTCAACGAGATCCTCGCCAAGCAGGGCAAACCGACGGTCGCCGACTCCTGACCCGCGGCACCCGGCGGTAGCCGGGCCGGCTGAACCTCGGTCCGAGACCACAGGGCGACGACCAGGCCGGGGTGTCGATCATCGATGCCCCGGCCTGGTCCGTCCGTCCATCCGTCCATGCACACCGGCCGCATACACCGCGACGGGGGAATGAACCATGACCGCTGTACTCGCCGACACCGCTGTACTCGCCGACACCGCTGTACCCGCCGACACCGCGCTGCGCATCCACCGCGTCAGTCGGGTCTTCGGATCCGGGCCCGCCAGCGTCAAGGCGCTCGACGACGTCTCCCTGGACGTCCGGGCGGGCGAGTTCGTCTGTCTCCTCGGCGCGTCCGGCTGTGGGAAATCGACCCTGCTCGGCTTGGTCGCCGGTCTCGACCAGYCGTCTGTGGGCGTCGTCKACACCACCGGCCGGCGGGTTGGGATGATGTTCCAGGACTCGGCGTTGCTGCCCTGGCTGACCGCGGGCGGCAACGTCGAGGTGCCGCTGCGGCTGCGGGGGATCGGCAAGGCCGAGCGGCGGGACCGGGTCGAGAGTCTGCTCGCGATGGTCCGGCTCGCCGGTATGTCCGCGAAGCGCCCCCATGAGCTGTCCGGCGGCATGCGCCAGCGGGTGAGCCTGGCCCGGGCCTTCGCGCAGGAGGCCGACATCCTGTGCATGGATGAGCCGTTCGGTGCGCTCGACGCGATGACCCGCGATCTGCYCCACGACGAACTTGAACGGATCTGGCGGGAGACGGGGGTCACCGTCATCTTCGTCACCCACGATGTGCGTGAGGCGGTCCGGCTCGGTGACCGCATCGTGCTGCTGTCCTCCCGGCCTGGCCGGGTCGCGGAGATCTTCGACGTCGACCTCGACCGCCCCCGCCGGATCGACTCCACCCACGTCTCGGAGCTCGCCACCAAGGTGACCGCGCGGCTACGCGAGGAGGTCGGCCGCCATGGCCACTGACGTCAGCGTCTCCAGCGATAAGAGTGTCCTGCTCGGCGAGGCGGGTAAGTCCTTCGACGTCGACACGGCCCTCGCCGGCCTCGACGCGCTGGACATCCCGACCGCGCAACGGCGGCCGTTCGCGGTCCGCGTCTGGGCGGCCAGCTGGCCGAAGCTCGGCGCTCTGCTCCTGTTCCTGCTGCTCTGGCAGATCGTCGTCTGGAGTGGCTGGAAGCCCAGCTATGTGTTGCCCGGCCCGGGCGAGGCACTGGGCGAGTTCGTCGACCAGCTGGGCAGCGGACACTTCTGGGACGCCCTCGCCCGCACCCTGGTCCGGGCCCTGGAGGGATACGCTCTCGCCGTGCTCATCGGCACCGTGGTCGGGATCGCGGTGTCCCGCTTCGGAGTCCTGCGTACCGCGGTGGGATCGTTCATCACCGCGGTGCAGACGATGCCCTCGATCGTCTGGTTCCCGCTCGCCGTCCTGCTGTTCAAGCTCAGCGAGTCCGCAATCATGTTCGTGGTGGTGCTCGGGGCGGCGCCCTCGGTGGYCAACGGCGTCATCTACGGCGTGGACTACGTGCCGCCTCTGCTGGTCCAGGTCGGCCGCAGCATGGGCGCGCGTAGCCTGTCCCTCTACCGGTACGTCGTGGTACCGGCGGCCCTGCCCTCGGTGCTCGCGGGCCTGAAGCAGGRCTGGGCGTTCGCTTGGCGCAGCCTGAWGGCCGGCGAATTGCTGGTCATCGTTCCGGGGCATCCGTCCGTCGGAGCTGACCTGCAGAATGCCCGCGAACTACTCGACAYGGTCGGGGTACTGGCCTCGATGATCACGATTTTCGTGATCGGGGTGCTCATCGACGCCGGGTTCAACGCGGCGGACCAGCGGATGCGGCAGCGCCGTGGGCTGGTTGCGGAGGGTACGACGGCGGTCCGGGCAGCTCGGCGTCGCCGGAGCGGCAGCGCCGACGGGTCCGCCGCGGCCGCCACCACGGCCACCTCCTCCGCCGGAGGCGGCACGGACGCCCCCCGTCCCGAGAGGGCTGGCTGAGGAAGTCCCGATTCCCCGGCCGGCAGGTTCGTTGGCCGGCAGGTTCGTTGGCCGAGCCGGCGGCGGGAACAGCGCCCGTCGGCGCGGGGCCGTGCCTCGCCCGGTGCCGACCCGGCCCACCCATTCGGCGAGGACCGGCGGCAAAATGGATGCATGCAGATCTCCGCTCGCKCCGACTACGCATTGCGCGCACTCCTGACGTTGGCCGCGAGCAACGGTCGGCTCGTCAAGGGCGAGGCGCTTGCCGCGGCGCAGGATCTGCCGCTGCGCTTCCTCGAGAACATCCTCACCGATCTACGCCGGGCGGGGCTGGTCCAGAGCCGCCGGGGCGCGGACGGGGGATACCAGCTGAGCCTTCCCCCCGAGCGGATCACCATCGCCACGGTGATCCGGGCGACCGACGGTCYGCTCGCCAGCGTGCGGGGCCGGCGTCCTGAGGACACGAATTACGACGGCGCGGCCAAGCACCTGCAGGATGTGTGGATCGCGGTTCGAGTGAACCTGCGGCGGGTGCTGGAGGCCGTGACCCTCGCCGACGTGGCGAGTGGTCAGCTTCCGGACATCGTGACCACCCTCGGCTGCGATCCCGACGCGTGGGTCACCCGCTGACGGGAGCGGCCCGGCCTCCCTGGACGCCAGGTCATGTCCCCGGTAGCGCGCGGCTCGCGGCTGCCAGCGGCATGCCGGCCGCGATGCGGGCCCGCTGCGCGCGTACGGCGGTGCCGGTCAGCGCGTCCAGAGCCAGCGCACGGACGTCCCCGACGAGCACAGCGACAGCGTCGTGGGCCGCCATGGCGCAGGCGTCCTCGATCCTGGCCAGGAGGGCCAGTGCCGCCCCGATGCCCTCCGGCGCGACGGGGAGCCGATAGGCGGGCAGTGCCGGTGGCGCATCCCCGCCGCGGGCCCGGATCGCGGCGATGAGGTCGTCGCGCAGCGCCTGGTGCGCCAGACAGCTCAGTCGCGCGAGCTCGCGCGCCTGAGCCGCGGCCGGGCCGAGCGGCGCGACGGCACCTCCCGCCGCCGCGGTGGCGTAGACCGCGGCATGCGTGGCCGTGAGCATCGTGACCAGTGCCGCGACGCCCGCGGGATCCGGGTGCTCGGTTGCGGCGGTCGATTCCGTGGGGGTCGCCGACGCCGGATCGCCCGATGGTGTGTCGGCGGTCATCCGGACACCCGGCTCGCAGCGAGGGCCAGCAGCTCCGCATGCGCGGTCCCGGCGGCGCACATGCTCGCCAGCAGGGACGCGAGCGGACCGCCCGCGCGCAGGCAGTCGGTGCGGGCGGCGTTCGTCGCCGCACCCTCCATCCCGGTCAGGGAGGCGAGGGTKGCGGCGCGGGCCGTGGGTGACTCGTTGACGAGCTGCGCCGTTCCCGCCGTCCCGGCGCCGTCACGCCCGATCGCCTGGGTCGGGGTGGCTGCCTGGGTCGGGGTGGCCGGTGCGGAGCCCGGGAACTGTTCGGCCAAGGTCCGGAGCTGGACCTCGTGATGGGCCCGCAGCGTGTCGAACAGGGGACGCAGGGACGGGTGGCGCTCGGCCGCCGTCCGGTACGCCGCGGCCAGCGCGGCCGCCCGGACGGCGGCGGCCCTCGCCGCCCGGCGGTCGTCGCCGTCCGGACCCACCGCGGGACCGGTCCGATTCGTCGTGACCGTGGTGCTGCAGCCGGCGGCCTCGAATCCGGCAAATCCGGCGAATCCGGTAAGGGCAAGGCTGGTCAGCCCGGTGAGGAGCCGTCGTCGGGAGGCGTGGGTGAGGTTCGCCGGATCCACCGTCGCAGCTTTGCACATCCCCTGCTGTCGTCCGGAGCGCCGTGTGGTCCGCGCGGCCTGATCCGGTTACCCCCGGGTCGCGACGGACCCCGGTCGGGGCGGACGTAGGCTATGGATCTCACCCGGGATGCYGTCGCCCCGGGGCGGCCCAGCCCGGCGGGACCGTCGGCGGTCGGTCCTCGCTGTTCGACGGTGCCGCGGGTCGGGTCGACGAGGGTCGCACGGCTTGATGGCGCCGGCCGAACCTGGGTATCGCCCCCGGGGGATGACAACGTAGCGGCCGGCCTACGGCGTGGGGAGCGACGTCGTGGGTTCGGCGGATGATCAGGCATCGCGGATGCGGGAAGGGACGGTCGAAGTGGTAGGGGCGGGGGAGGCCGGCCGCGCGCGTGACCGGAGCCCATCCGGATCGGCCCGCGGGCGCGGCGGCGTTCGGACGGCGCTGTGGGCTCGGCTGGCGGCTGGCCTCGCCGACGCGGGCTTCGATCTCGAGGATGTGACGGTCACACGGGCCGGATCGCGCAGCGTGGTGCGGGTGGTGGTGGACCGCGACGGAGGAGTCGACCTGGACGCGGTCGCGGACGCCAGCCGGCTCGCCTCCGAGCTGCTTGACGCCGCCGAGACCGACGGCCAGGGCCTGGTCGCCGGGCCTTATGTTCTCGAGGTCACCTCACCGGGCGTCGAACGGCCGCTGACCGAGCCTCGGCACTGGCGCCGCGCGATCGGCAGGCTTGTCACGGTACGTGATCGAGACGGCATCGTCCTCGCCGGGCGTGTCCTGTCCGCCGACGAATCGGGGGCGGATCTGGCGGTGGCGACGGATCCCGCGCGGCCCGGACGCCCCCCGCGTCGGCGGCTCGCGCGGGTGACCTTCGCACAGGTGGCCCGGGCTACCGTCGAGGTCGAGTTCTCGGCCGAGGCGTATGATGATCTTTCTATCGAGTCGGTGGAGACGCCGTCTTTGTCCGCCGTGTTGGTGGAACCCGGCGAGACAGCCGATCTCGGGTACGGAGAGCCGGACGACGATCTTCCGGCGGCGCCGGGGAGGGAATCCAATGACGACGGCCGGGAGGCCGGCCCCCGGGGCGCGGCCGGTAAGGAGATGACCCGGTGAAGCTCGACGTGGCCGCGCTGCGCGGAATCGAGCGGGAGAAGGACATTGCCTTTGACACCTTGGTGCAGGCGATGGAGACGGCCCTGCTGACGGCTTATCACCACACGGCCGGGTCCGCGCAGGACGCCCGGGTGGTGATCGACCGGACGACCGGAGATGTCTCCGTCCTTGCCCGGGAACAGGGCCCGGACGGCACCAGCCGGGAGTACGACGACACCCCGGCGGACTTCGGGCGGATCGCGACCATGACCGCCAAACAGGTGATCATGCAGCGRCTGCGCGAGGCCCAGCAGGAGGTCACCTACGGCCAGTACGCCGACCGGGAGCACGAGATCGTTTCCGGTGTGGTGCAACATCACGAACAGCGGGCCGGCTCCAGGGTCGTGCTCGTCAATCTCGGCACCGTCGAGGGTGTCCTGCCGCCGGCCGAGCAGGTCCCCGGCGAGCGGCTTGAGCACGGCGACCGAATCAAGTGTTATGTGGTGCACGTCGCGCGGGGGCCGCACGGACCCACGGTGACGTTGTCCCGCACCCATCCCGAGCTGGTGAAGGGGCTGTTCCGGCTGGAGGTGCCCGAGGTCGCCGACGGCACCGTGGAACTCGCCGCGATCGCCCGCGAGGCCGGGCATCGCAGCAAGATAGCGGTGCGGTCCCGGGTGGCCGGGGTCAACCCCAAGGGCGCGTGCATCGGGCCGATGGGCAGCCGGGTGCGTGCCGTCATGGCCGAACTGCGGGGCGAGAAGATCGATATCGTTGACTGGTCGGCCGACCCGGCAACCTTCGTCGGGAGCGCGCTGTCTCCGGCCCGGGTGGCCCGGGTCGAGGTGACGGATCCGGCGAGCCGCTCGGCGCGGGTGGTGGTGCCCGATTACCAGCTGTCGTTGGCCATCGGGCGTGAGGGGCAGAACGCCCGCCTCGCCGCCCGGCTGACGGGGTGGCGCATCGACATCCACTCTGACACCGAGGACTCCGGCGAGGGCGGTGGGAGCGGATCCGAACGGGACTCCGCTGGAGCGCCTCGACGATCGGGACCAGCTACGGTGCCGCGGCGATCACCTGCCGCGGGTGGCCATTCTCGGGGCCAGGCGGGATAGACTTACGATGGCGCGTCGTGCGGAGCCCGTCCGTACCTGTGTCGGATGCCGAAGCCGTGCGTCGAGTTCTGACCTACTGCGTATCGTCGTAGAAGGCGGCGAGCTTCTGCCGGATGCTCGTCGTCGGATGCGTGGTCGGGGTGCGCACGTGCATCCTGATCTTGMGTGCCTCGATCTCGCGGAGCGTCGCAAGGCGTTCTCACGAGCACTGCGGGTGTCAGGCCCGCTCGGGTCGAAGCAGGTCAGGCTGTATCTGGAGCGGTTTCGCCCGCGGTAGCCGRTCCCTCCGGGAGCGGTCCGCCGTAGTCGCGCCAGGCACAGGGAGATACCAGGTAAAGATGGATGGATGGAACGGGCGGACCGCGGCAGCGGGCCGGCCGGGTCAGACGGAGTGGGTACCCGCGCCAGCGGCATCCGCTCCCACAGGCGGCGCCAACAGACGTCGACAGGGAAGCAGGTCGAGACAGCGATGACCGCTCAATGAGCACCCAGCCATGATCACGACCGGCAGGTAACGAGGTCACGCGGGCACGGACCGCGGGCCGAACGAAGGAGCACCGTGGCAGGAAAGGCCCGCGTACACGAGCTCGCCAAGGAGCTTGGTGTCGACAGTAAGACCGTGCTCGCCAAGCTCAAGGATCTCGGCGAGTTCGTGAAGTCCGCTTCGTCCACTGTCGAGGCACCCGTCGTCCGCAAATTGAAGGAAGCGTTCCCCGCCGACGGCGCACCCACTTCCCCGGGCCGGGCCACCAGCCGTCCGGGACCGCCGGGTGGCGGCGCTCGTCCGACCCCGCCGTCCCGTCCTGGTCTGGCGCCTCGGCCCGGTCCGCGCCCGGTTCCCGGGCGGCCTGGTCCCCTCGGCCGGCCCGGTCCGGCGACCCCGGCGCCGTCCCCCTCGCCCGCGTCCCCGCCGCTACCGGCCTCCCCGGTGCAGGCTTCGCCGGTGCAGGCCTCCCCGGTGCAGGCTTCGCCGACGTCTGCACCCGCCGCTCCCCGTCCGGCCGCGGCCTCCGCCGTGCCCGCGCCGCCGATGCCGTCCGTGCCGTCCGCTCCCTCCGGGCCGCGACCCGGGCCGAACGCGCCGCGTCCCGGTGCCCCGCAGGGCGGTGGCCGTCCGCGTCCCGGCACCCCGGTTCCTCCCTCGGGTCCCACCGCTGGCGGTCCGACCGCAGGCGGTCCGACCGCTGGCGGTCCGACCGCTGGCGGTCCGACCGCAGGCGGCCCCCGGCCCGGGCCGCGTCCCGGACCCCGGTCGGCTGCGCCCGGTAACAACCCCTACACGACGCCGTCCGCTGGGCCGCGTCCGTCCGCTGGGCCGCGTCCGTCGGCCGGGCAGTCGGGTCCGCCATCGACGCCCACTCCCCGGCCCAGCGCCCCGCGGTCGGGTACCCCCCGGCCAGGTACCCCCCGGCCGGGTGGACCGCGCCCCGGTGGCACCGGTGCCGGTGGTCCACGGCCCACTCCCGGCGGGATGCCACCACGTCCCGGCGGTCCACGGTCAGGAGCGGGGGGCGGCATGCCGCCCCGCCCAGGTGGCACCGGGGGGCCGCGCCCCAACGCGAACATGTTCCAGCCTCGGCCCGCCGGTGGCCCTCCCGGACGCCCGGGCGGTGGTGGCGCGCCCGGTCGTCCCGGCGGTGGTGGCGCGCCCGGTCGTCCCGGCGGTGGTGGCGCGCCCGGTCGTCCCGGCGGTGGCGGCGGTCCGCGTCCCGGCGGATTCGCCGGGCGGGGTGGTGCGCCCGGTCGTCCCGGTGGTGGTGGCGGCGGTGGTGGTGCGCCCGGTCGTCCCGGTGGTGGTGGCGGCGGTGGCGGTGCGCCCGGTCGTCCCGCGGCCGGCGGCCGTGGCCGCGGTGGGACCACGGCGGGCGCCTTCGGCCCCGGTGGCCGTGGTCGCCCCGGTCGCCAGCGCAAGTCCAAGCGCGCGAAGCGGCAGGAATGGGAGAGCGGGCTCGAAGCGCCGCGCATGGGCGCGATGGTGCCCCGCGGCAACGGGCAGGCCATCCGGCTTCCCCGTGGCGCCTCGCTGGCCGATTTCGCCGACAAGATCGACGCGAACCCGGGCGCTCTGGTCCAGGTCGTGTTCACCCAGCTCGGCGAGATGGTGACCGCGACCCAGTCCTGCACCGACGAGACGCTGCAGCTGTTGGGTGTCACGCTCGGMTACGAGGTCCAGATCGTCAGCCCGGAGGACGAGGACAAGGAGCTTCTCGAGAGCTTCGACCTCTCCTTCGGCGGGGAGTACGGCGACGACGTCGAGCTCAGCTCCCGGCCGCCGGTCGTGACCGTCATGGGTCACGTCGATCATGGTAAGACGAAACTGCTGGACRCCATCCGCTCCACCGACGTGGTCGGGGGCGAGGCCGGTGGTATCACCCAGCACATCGGTGCCTACCAGGTGCGGGCCAAGGTCGACGGCGACGAGCGTCCGATCACCTTCATCGACACTCCGGGCCACGAGACCTTCACGGCCATGCGGGCCCGCGGTGCGCAGGTGACGGACATCGTGGTCCTGGTCGTGGCCGCCGACGACGGGGTGAAGCCGCAGACCATCGAGGCGCTGAACCACGCCCAGGCGGCCGGCGTCCCGGTCGTGGTGGCGGTCAACAAGGTCGACAAGGAGGGCGCCGACCCGGCCAAGGTGCGGGGTCAGCTCACCGAGTACGGCCTGGTGGCGGAGGAGTACGGCGGCGACACGATGTTCGTTGACGTCTCCGCCCGCAACCGGACGAACATCGACGGCCTGCTCGAGGCGATCGTCCTGACCGCCGACGCATCCCTGGACCTGCGGGCTCCGACCGAGGTCGAGGCGCAGGGTGTCGCCATCGAAGGTCGGCTCGACCGGGGCCGGGGTCCGGTGGCGACCGTGCTGGTCCAGCGCGGCACGCTGAGGGTCGGTGACTCGGTCGTCGCCGGCGAGGCGTTCGGTCGGGTTCGGGCGATGCTCGACGAACACGGTGGTCAGGTGGTCGAGGCGGGCCCGGCCCGACCCGTCCAGGTCCTGGGGTTCACCAGCGTTCCCGACGCGGGTGACAACTTCCTGGTGGTGCCCGAGGACCGGGTGGCCCGTCAGATCGCCGAACGGCGTCAGGCCCGCGAGCGTAACGCGGAGCTGGCGCTGAGCCGGGGCCGTCCGACGCTGGAGACGATCCTCGAGCGGATGAAGGAGGGCGAGAAGACCCAGCTCAACCTCATCCTCAAGGGCGATGTGTCCGGTTCGGTCGAGGCGCTCGAGGACGCCTTGCTCAAGATCGATGTCGGTGACGAGGTCGGTCTGCGGATCATCGACCGTGGGGTCGGCGCGATCACTGAGACCAACGTGATGCTGGCGTCGGCGTCCGACGCGATCATCATCGGCTTCAACGTCCGGCCGCAGGGCAAGGCGACGGAGCTGGCCGACCGTGAGGGCGTCGAGGTCCGGTACTACTCGGTGATCTACCAGGCTATCGAGGACATCGAGAACGCCCTGAAGGGCATGCTCAAGCCCGTCTACGAGGAAGCGCAGCTCGGTACCGCCGAGGTCCGCGAGGTCTTCCGCGTGCCGCGGATCGGCAACGTGGCCGGCTCTCTGGTCCGTTCCGGCGTCATCCGGCGGAACACCAAGGCCAGGCTCATCCGCGACGGCGTCGTCGTGGCCGACAACCTCACGGTCGAGTCGCTCAAGCGTTTCAAGGACGACGCGACGGAGGTCCGCGAGGGCTACGAGTGCGGTATCGGTCTCGGGTCGTTCAACGACATCAAGATCGATGACGTGATCGAGACGTTCGAGCAACGGGAGGTTCCCCGCGCCTGAGCACGTCCGCGGCCGGTGACGATCGAGCTGTCTGCCCGATCGTCACCGGCGGTGTGTGCCCGGCGGCGGGAGACGACCATGTGGATCGGAACCCTCAGCCTTGATCTGCTGCTCGGTGACGTGCACTCGTTGAAGGAGAAACGGTCGGTGGTGCGGCCGATCRTGGCGGAGCTGCGTCGCCGTTTCGCCCTCAGCGTGGCCGAGACCGGCCATCATGATCTGCACCGGCGAGCCGAGATCGGGATGGCGGTCGTCGCCGCGGACCGGGCGCACTGCGTCGAGGTCCTCTGTTCCTGCGAGCATCTGGTGGCCCAGCGACCGGACGTCGAGGTCCTCGCCGCGCGGGCGCGCTACTTTTCGGCGGACGACGCGGACGACGAACCGCATGCACCCGGTGAACCGCACGCACCCGGTGCATCTGCCGCGGTGAGCGTGCCGCCGGCGGGACCGGCGAACGAGGAGGTGGACGGTGGCTGATCCGGCCCGGGCACGGCGGCTGGCCGTGCGTATCCGCGAGGTTGTGGCGTCCACGCTGGAGCGTGGCGTCAAGGATCCTCGACTCGGCATGGTGACCGTCACGGATGTGCGGCTGACGCCGGATCTGGTCGACGCGACGGTCTTCTACACCGTCTACGGCGATGAGACGGCGCGGCAGGCGTCGGCCCAGGCGCTCGAATCCGCCMGGGGGCTGCTGCGCAGCCAGGTCGGCCGGGCCACGGGGGTGAAGGTGACCCCGACGCTCACCTTCGTTCATGACCGACTTCCCGACGACGCCCAGCATCTGGAGRAGTTGATCAGCGTTGCCCGGGAACGCGACGCGTATCTGGCCGAGGTCCGTCGGGATGCTCGCCCGGCGGGCGACGACGATCCCTACCGCCGGCCGCGCCCCGCCGCCGGCGAGGTGGATGAGCTGAGCGAGGTGGATGAGCTGAGCGAGGTGGACGAGTACGGCGGGACGGCCCGGCAGGAGGGATGACGGGGTACGGGCCCGGGACACCGCGGTGACAGGCACGAGACAGCTGCGATGGGAACTGACGATGAGCGATGCGACCGATCTCGCGGGCCCGCCGGCGGCGTCGGTCAACCGCTCCCGCCCGGACGGTGCCGGTCCGACCGGTGATTTCCAGGCCRCGGTGACCGCACTGACCGGCGCGATCGACGCCGGTGACGACATCCTGCTGATCGCCCACGTGAACCCCGACGGGGACAGTCTCGGATCGGCGTTGGCGCTGGGGCTCGCGCTGCGGTCGCTGGGCGGAAGGCCGCGGGTGTCCTTCGACGCGGATCCCTTCGTCGTTCCCCGGGTGCTTCGTTTCCTCGCCGGTCAGGATCTGTTGGTGGCCCCCGAGGCCGTCACCGGCCGGCCGGGTCTCGTGGTGACCCTGGACGCCGGCAGCCGGTCCCGGCTGGGCAGGCTCGCCAGCACCACGGCCGGTTGCCGGGTCCTGGTCGTCGACCACCATGCCTCCAACACCCGGTTCGGCGATCTCAATCTGGTCGACCCCGAGGCGGCCTCGACCAGCGCCATGGTCATCGACCTCGTCGATGCCCTGGGCGTGCGGCTCGACCGGGACATCGCGACAGYGATCTACACCGGTCTGGTAACCGACACGGGATCGTTCCGTTTCGCCGCGACGACACCGGCGGTGCACCAGCTGGCCGCCCGGCTGGTGGCCACGGGCATCCGTCCCGACCYGATCAGCCGTGCCCTGTGGGACACCCACCGCTTCGGCTATCTCAAGCTACTCGGGGAGGTTCTCGGCCGCGTCCGGCTGGAGCCCGAGTACGACCTCGTCTGGTCCTGGTGCGGCCAGGCCGATCTGCGCGCCGCGGGACTGGAGTACGACGAGATCGAGGGGCTCATCGACACGGTGCGCACCGTGTCGGAGGCAGAGGTCGCCCTTGTCTGCAAGCAGGATGGTGACGTCTGGAAGGTCTCGGTCCGTTCCAAGGGGGACGTTGACGTCGGCGCGGTCTGTACGGCTCTCGGTGGTGGCGGCCATCGCTTCGCCGCCGGATTCTCCTGCGGGACGACGCTCGACGAGTTGATGGACGTGCTTCGGGACGCGCTGGCGCGGGCTCCGCGCCTGGGGGGCCCGGGGACTCCGGAGAATCCGCGCGGCCCGGGTGGCCCGAGGAACGCGGTCCGGAGCCCGCGGTGAGCACCCGGGGGGGATCCACCCGGGGATCCGCGCGGCCGGGGGGAGCCGCATCCCGCCGGGGATCCGGTCCCGGTCCCAGTCCCGGGCCACAGGTCGACGGGCTCGTCGTCGTGGACAAGCCGGCCGGCTGGACGTCGCACGATGTCGTCGCCAGGGCGCGGCGCATTCTCGGGCAGCGTCGGATCGGCCACGCGGGCACCCTCGATCCGATGGCGACGGGCGTGCTGGTGCTGGGAGCCGGCCGGGGAACCCGMCTGCTCGGACATCTCGCCCTCACCGACAAGGTGTACGACGCCACGATCCGGCTCGGCCGGACTACCACGACCGACGACGCCGAGGGCGCGCCGGTCGAGGACCGTCCGGTGGACGTCGACGCCGACCGGCTCACGCGGGCCATGGCCGCCCTTACCGGGGTGCTCGACCAGGTTCCTGCCAGCGTGAGCGCGGTCAAGGTGGGCGGGGTACGCGCGTACGCCAGGGTCCGGGCCGGCGAGGTGGTCGATCTCGCCCCACGCCGGGTGACGGTCCACCGCTTCGACCTGCTGGCGCGGCGGGCCGCGGGCGACGGGGCGGTGGACCCGGCCGGAACCGATTTGGAGGTCACGGTCGGTTGCTCCAGTGGAACATACGTGCGGGCGCTCGCCCGTGATCTCGGGGCGGCGTTGGACTGCGGGGCGCATCTGACCGCCCTGCGGCGCACCGCCGTTGGTCCCTTCGACCTGGCGGGCGCAGTGACTCTCGACACGTTCGCCGAGCTGGGGCCGCGGGCGGTCACATCGCTGACCGACGCGGTCGCGGCCGGCTTCCTGCGCCGCGACGTGACGGCGGAGGCGGCAGCGGACGTGTCCCATGGCCGACGGTTGCCCCCGGTGGGACGGCCGGGTACGTACGGCGTCTTCGGTCCCGACGGGACCGTGCTGGCCCTGGTCGAGGAGACCGAGCATGCGGTCCGGTCGCTCGTCGTCTTCGCCCCGGTCTAGTCCGGCGGCCCCGGCCGGGGTTCGGTGGCCCGACAGCGCCCCACGAGAATGTCCTAGGCTTCGCACGTGCAAACGTGGCGAGGGGCGGAGAACACGCCTGTCCAGTGGCGGGGCGGGGTCGTCACGATTGGCTTCTTCGACGGGGTGCACCTCGGGCACCGGCAGATCATCGGCCGGGCGGTCCGGCTGGCGCGGGAACGCGGTGAGCGTTCGCTGGTGTTGACCTTCGACCCGCATCCCGGTGAGGTGCTGCGACCCGGCAGCCATCCCGCCCTGCTCACGACGCTGCGTTTCAAGGCCGAGCTGTTGGCCGGGACCGGGGTGGACGCGCTCTGCGTCGAGCCGTTCACGCTGGAGTTCAGTCGGGTCTCCCCGGCTGACTTMGTGCACGGGATACTGGTCGAGCGGCTGCGGGCGAGCGTGGTCGTGGTGGGGGAGAACTTCACCTACGGTCACCGGGCCGCCGGGACRCTCGCGACGCTGTCGGAGGCGGGCGCCCGGGAGGGATTCGAGGTTGACGGGGTCCGTCTCGTCCGCTCCGGCGAGCAGGTGCTCTCCTCGACGGCGATCCGTGCCCGGGTGGCCGAGGGCGACGTGGCGGCTGCGGCGGCCGCGCTGGACCGGCCGCATCGGGTCGAGGGTGTCGTCGTGCACGGCGACGCGCGTGGCCGCACCATCGGCTATCCTACGGCGAACATCCAGGTGACGCCGTGGGCCGCCGTTCCGGCGGACGGCGTGTACGCGGGCTTCGCCTGCTGGTCCGGCCGCCGCCAGCCCGCCGCCATCTCGATCGGTACGAATCCGACGTTCKAGGGACGCGACCGGCGCGTCGAAGCGTTTCTCCTGGACTTCGACGAGGATCTCTACGGCGAGTACATGGCCTACGAGTTCACCCATCGGCTGCGTCCGACCCTGCGCTTCGACTCGGTGGCCGAGCTCGTCACCCAGATGGCCGCGGATGTGGAGGCCACCCGCGCGGCAACCCTGCTCGTCTGAACTCGGCTGAACTCGTCTGAACTCCGCCGGTGGCCGAGCGGCTCTCCTCGGGTTGATAGGCTTCCCGGTCAGGCGGGTGCGGTGTGTCCGGACCGGACGGCGATGATGCCGAGGTCCGGTGATCGATCCGGGTGGGGAAGACCCCGGACGCGCGCCGTCCCGAAACAGAAGGAGAAGGTGGAGCGTGCCGCTCGCGAGCGACGTCAAGCAGAAGATCATGTCCGATTACGCCACCGTCGAGCGGGACACGGGCTCGCCCGAGGTGCAGGTCGCGATGCTGACCCGTCGGATCAGTGACCTGACCGAGCATCTCAAGGTGCATAAGCACGATCACCACAGCCGCCGCGGTCTGCTGCTGCTCGTCGGCCGTCGCCGACGGCTGCTGAACTACCTGGCGAAGACGGATATCAACCGATACCGCGCTCTGATCGAGCGACTCGGGCTACGGCGGTAGCGCGAAGAGGGGGAGCGRCCCGGGTGGGACGCTCCCTCTGACGCATCGGGGGTAGGTACCGAATGCGTCGAGCCGTCGGCGGAGTCGTCCGCTCGGCGGTGTGGAGGACCTGGCCGGGTCCGTGGTGGTGCGAGCCGCCGGTCCTCGGTCGTGGTCGCCGGGATGGGTACGGGCACCGGACCCGGGGACTTCGACTGAGCACCGGCATCCTCGTTGGCGTGGACCCGGCCGTAGAAGAGGCTCGGCCGCGTGGATCCGGCCGAGGAAGAGGATGGAGTGGTTCGAGTGGACGACTCGACACATGCGGCCGAAGCGGTCATCGCGACCCCGGCCGGAGACCGGACGGTTCGGTTCGAGACCGGACGTCTCGCCAAGCAGGCCGCCGGCTCCGCCGTCGCCTACCTGGGCGACACGATGGTGCTCTCGGCGACGACGGTCAGCAAGCAGCCCAAGGAACAGCTCGACTTCTTCCCGCTGACGGTGGATGTCGAGGAGCGGATGTACGCGGCCGGGCGCATCCCCGGTTCGTTCTTCCGGCGGGAGGGCCGCCCCAGCGAGGACGCGATCCTCACCTGCCGGCTCATCGACCGGCCGCTGCGGCCGTCGTTCGCCAAGGGGCTGCGCAACGAGATCCAGGTCGTGGCCACCGTGCTCGCCCTGGATCCCGACACCCTTTACGACGTGGTCGCCATCAACGCGGCCAGCGCGTCGACGACGCTGTCCGGCCTGCCCTTCACCGGGCCGATCGGTGCGACCCGGGTCGGGTTCGTCGACGGCGAGTGGATCGCCTTCCCGACCCATGCGGAGCTCGCTCGGGCGACCTTCGACATGGTCGTGGCCGGTCGGGTGATCGAGGACGGCTCGGACGTCGCGATCATGATGGTGGAGGCCGAGGCGACCCCGGGCACGGTCGAGCTGCTCGCGCACGGCGCGCCGGCTCCCACCGAGGAGGTCGTGGCCGCGGGCCTCGAGGCGGCGAAGCCCGCCATCCGTGAGCTCTGCCGGGCCCAGAGCGAGCTGGCCGCGCTCGCCGCGAAGCCTGCCCGGGAGTTCCCCGTCTTCATCGACTATCACGACGACGTGCTGGACGCGCTGTCCGCGGCAATCGGCGACGAGCTGTCCGCCGCGCTGCGCATCCCCGGCAAGGCTGAGCGCGAGAACGAGCTCGACCGGGTCCGCCAGCTCGCGGCCGAGAAGGTGGCCTCCCAGTTCGAGGGGCGAGAGAAAGAGATCGGCGCCGCCTACCGGGCGCTGACCAAGAAGCTCGTCCGCTCCCGCATCGTGACCGAGAGCGTGCGCATCGACGGTCGCTCGACAACCGAGATCCGCGCGCTGTCGGCCGAGGTCGACTACATCCCGCGGGTACACGGCTCGGCGCTGTTCGAGCGGGGCGAGACGCAGATCCTCGGCGTCACGACCTTGGCCATGCTGCGCATGGAGCAGACGGTCGACACGCTCAACCCCGACCGCACCAAGCGGTACATGCACAACTACAACTTCCCGCCGTACTCCACCGGCGAGACCGGCCGCGTCGGTTCGCCGAAGCGCCGAGAGATCGGCCACGGGGCACTCGCCGAGCGGGCCCTGCTCCCGGTGCTGCCCAGCCGCGAGGAGTTCCCCTACGCGATCCGGCAGGTATCCGAGGCGCTGGGTTCGAACGGGTCAACGAGCATGGGCTCGGTGTGCGCGAGCACCCTGTCGCTGCTCAACGCCGGGGTACCGCTCAAGGCGCCGGTCGCCGGGATCGCGATGGGCCTCATCCACGCCGACGACTCCTACGTCACCCTGACCGACATCCTCGGGGCCGAGGACGCCTACGGGGACATGGACTTCAAGGTCGCCGGCACCCGGGACTTCGTCACCGCGCTCCAGCTCGACACCAAGCTCGACGGCATCCCGGCCTCGGTCCTCGCCGCGGCGCTCCAGCAGGCGCGCGGGGCGCGGCTCGCGATCCTCGACGTGATGGCCGAGGCCATCGGCAGCCCGGACGAGATGTCCGCTCACGCCCCGCGGGTCATCTCCRTCAAGATCCCGGTGGACAAGATCGGGGAGGTCATCGGACCCAAGGGTAAGATGATCAACCAGATCCAGGCGGACAGCGGTGCCGAGATCACCGTCGAGGACGACGGGACGATCTACATCGGCGCGGTGGACGGTCCGTCGGCGGAGTCCGCCCGGTCGGCGATCAACGCGATCGCCAACCCGCAGATGCCCGAGGTCGGCGAGCGTTATCTGGGGACGATTGTGAAGATCACCAATTTTGGGGCCTTCGTCTCGCTCACCCCGGGCCGGGACGGCCTGCTCCACGTCAGCAAGCTCAAGACACTCTCCGGCGGTAAGCGGGTAGAGAAGGTGGAGGACGTCCTGACGGTGGGCCAGAAGCTCCAGGTCGAGATCACCGAGATCGACAGCCGCGGGAAGATCAGCCTGTCCCCGAGCGCCGAAGCCGCCGACGCGGCGGCCGCCGCCTCCTGACGGCCCGTCGTGTCCGACACTCCCACGCCCGACCTGACCTGCTCAGCGGGGACCGCCGGCGCGCCGCGGAACAAGCCGGTTCCCGGCGCCCGGGCCGCGCACCTGCTCGCTRCTGGCGGAGTCAGTGGCGAATCGTTGCTGGACGGCACGGCGCGCCGCACCGTGCTCCCCGGCGGTCTGCGGGTCATCACCGAGCGGGTCCCCGGGGTGCGCTCGGTCGCGATCGGCGTCTGGGTCGCGGTGGGCTCGCGCGACGAGACGCCGGTGACCGCCGGATGCTCCCACTACCTGGAGCACCTGCTGTTCAAGGGCACGCCCAGCCGGGACGCGTTGACTATCAGCGCGTCGGTCGAGGCGGTCGGCGGGGACATCAACGCCTTCACCGGCAAGGAGTACACCTGCTACTACGTGCGGGTGCTCGACTCCGATCTCGCGATGGCCGTCAACGTCATCGCCGACATGGTCACCAACTCGCTGGTGACAGCCGACGACGTCGAGGCCGAGCGTGGCGTGATCCTGGAGGAGATCGCCATGTACGAGGACGACCCGGGTGACCTCGTCCATGACGTATTCGCGGCGGCGATGCTCGGGTCGTCGGTACTCGGCCGCCCGGTGCTCGGGACGACCGAGTCGATCGAGGGGCTGGGCCGGGAGACCATCGCGGACTACTACCGCTCCCGGTACGTCCCGCCGGCGATGGTGGTCTCCATCGCCGGCAACCTGGCGCACGACCGGGCGCTGGCGCTGGTCGCCGAGGCGTTCGCCGACCGTCTGACGGTGAGCGCCGAGCCGTTCGAGGTGCGTGGCGGATCGTACGACTACCCGCCGCCGCCCGGCATCGTCGTGACCGACCGGCCGACCGAGCAGGCGCATCTCGTGCTCGGCACCAGGGGACTGTCCCGGCGCGATCCGCGCCGTTACACGCTCGGCGTGCTGTCGACGGCGCTGGGCGGTGGGATGAGCTCGCGGCTGTTCCAGGAGATCCGGGAGAAGCGGGGGCTGGCGTACTCGGTGGGCTCGTTCGCCTCCCACTTCGCCGACGCGGGCCTGTTCGGCGTCTATGCCGGATGCGCCCCCAAGCGTGCCGACGTGGTCCTCGAGCTCGCCCGTGAGCAGGTACGCCAGATCGCCGAGCACGGGATCAGTGCCGAGGAACTCGACCGGGCCCGTGGGMAGAACCGCGGCTCGATGATCCTCGGCTTGGAGGACACCGGATCCCGGATGAGCCGCCTCGGCAAGAGCGAGCTCGTCCACGGTGAGGTCCTGTCGGTCGACGAGATCATCGCCCGGGTGGACGCGGTCACCCTCGACGATGTCACCGCGATCGCGCGGGAGCTGCTGGACCAGTCCTGGGCCCTGGGCGTCATCGGACCCTTCGACGACCACGACTTCAGCGCCGCCGTCGCCCGTTAGCGACTCTCGTCCCGAGAGGTTCACCGATGTCCGACTCCGAGTCCCGCCCGGTAACCGGCGCTGTCCCGGTAACCGGGACAGCGGTGGGGGTGCTCGGTGCACGGGGACGGATGGGGTCGACGGTGTGTGCCGCCGTCGAGGCCGCCGCCGACCTGGCGCTGGTCGCGGCCCTCGGCACCGGCGATGACCGTGGTGCGCTCGCCGCGGCCGACGTCGTCGTCGACTTCACCACCCCCGACGCGGTGATGGACAACCTCCGCTGGTGCGTCCAGGCCGGCAAGCACGTCGTCGTCGGCACCACCGGCTTCGACGAGCCGCGGCTCGCGACCCTGCGTGGCTGGCTGGCCGCGGCACCGGGGGTCGGGGTGCTCGTCGCGCCGAACTTCGGGGTAGCCGCCGTGCTGATGATGACGTTCGCCGCCCGGGCCGCCCGGTTCTTCGACTCGGTGGAGATCATCGAGTTGCACCATCCCGGCAAGGCCGACGCGCCGAGCGGCACCGCCCGGCGTACCGCGCAGCTGGTCGCCGCGGCGCGTACCACCGCCGGGTTGCCGGTGGCCGGCCCGGACGCGACAACCGCCGCCCTCGACGGTGCCCGCGGCGCCCGGGTCGATGGCGTGCCGGTGCATGCCGTCCGCCTCGCCGGGCTCGTCGCGCATCAGGAGGTCCTGCTCGGGGGCGCCGGGGAGACCCTCACCCTGCGACACGATTCCTACGACCGCACCTCGTTCATGCCGGGGGTGCTGCTAAGCGTGCGGAAGGTCGGCGAGCGACCGGGACTCACGGTCGGTCTGGAGTCGCTGCTCGACCTGGACTAGCGCCGCGGGCATCTTGGGGCAGGTGTCTGCTGCCACCACGGGCCGCGAAAGATAGGTTTCCGGATGTGGTCGGACACGTTGACCGTCGTTTCCCGGCGGGTACCCGTAGCGTCTTTGGTATCGATCTTGGTACGACGTTCAGCTGCCTGGCCCGGGCGCGCCCCGACGACGTGTGCTCCCTGGTCAAGCGGCGGATGCCGGTCGTGGCGACCTTGGCGGCACCCGGGGCGCGGATCCGGCTGGATCCGGACGGCCCGGTGGCGTCGGCATCCGGTGGGGCGTCCAGGTGAGGGCCCGGTGGCTGGTGGCCGTGCTCGTCGCGGCGTGTGGCTTCTACCTCGGGCTGATCGGGTGGCGGGGAATCCAGTTGCTCGGCGACGATCGCTGGGCGGCCCGTGGACTCGGTCTCGGTGTCGTGCTGCTTCCGATGATCGGCGCCGTCGTCATCCTGCGTGAGCTGCGTTTCGGCCGCGACACCGAGCGGCTTGCCCGGATGTTCGACGTAGCCGCGGATGCGACGGCTGACGTCGAGTCCGGCACCGCCCGCGGCTTCGACCCCGGCGCCCGTGCCGACGAGCCGGTTCTCGTGCGCCGGCCGTCGGGCCGGATCGACCGCGCCTCGGYCGACGCCGCGTTCGCCCAGCGTCGGGCGGAGGTCGAGGCGGCGCCGGGTGAATGGCGTCGCTGGTACCGGCTCGCGGTCTCCTATGGAGATGCCGGGGACACCCGCCGGGGACGCGCCGCGATGCGTCACGCGATCGTCCTTGAGCGGCACTCCCGCGGGTGACCGTGCTCCGTCCCCTGGCGGTGAATTGCTCATCCAATGCAGGCGGCTCCGGGACGGCCATTGACATCTCCCGTAGGGAGTCGGGCGCCATCGGTGACGGGTGGTTATATCGTATCGACGTGGCTAGGAGGGAGACTGGGCCGGGCCGCGTACTTAACGCGTCGATGACCTGTGTACGATGCCGCAGAGGGTCGGCGTTGTCGGCCATCAGACTACTGGGGGGTAGTGCGGTGTTCGTGTCCTGCGGCCATTCGAGATCGGTCCGGCAGTGTCCATGCTGAGTGCTCCGGCGGGTGAGCAGCTACTGATCCTCTGATCTCCGATCATTTGATGTCCGTTTCCCCCGATCCTCCAACCTGGCCTCGCGGCGCGATCTGATCGGATGCGCCGCCTCCTTCGCATGGCTCAAGGGAGGACGCCCGTCGTCGCCGGACTCCGGACAGCGATCGACGGRCACTCTCCGGGGTCCTCTGTATTCCAGATCCGGGAGCACACGACGTGCGTGCGATAGTGACCGGCGGCGCCGGTTTTCTGGGCAGTCATCTCTGTGAACGCCTACTGGGCGGCGGCTACGAGGTCATCTGTTTCGACAACTTCATCACCGGCCGGCCGGAGAATGTGGAGCATCTGCTCGCCGACCCACGTTTCCGCCTGGTCAACCGGGATGTGAATGATTTCATTTATGTTTCTGGTCCGGTCGACGCCGTGTTGCACTTTGCGTCCCCGGCATCTCCGGTGGATTACTACGAGCTGCCGATCGAAACGCTCAAGGTCGGCTCGCTCGGTACCTTCCACGCCCTTGGCCTGGCGCGGCAGAAGAATGCTCGGTTCCTGCTCGCCTCGACCTCGGAGTCCTACGGCGATCCACAGGTCAATCCCCAGCCGGAAGGCTACTGGGGCAACGTGAACCCGGTCGGCCCGCGCAGTGTGTACGACGAGGCCAAGCGCTTCTCCGAGGCGGTGACCATGGCCTATCGGCGCAAGCACGGTGTCGACACCGGTATTGTCCGCATCTTCAACACCTACGGCCCGCGGATGCGGGTCGATGACGGTCGCGCCATTCCCGCCTTCATCTCCCAGGCGCTGCGGGGCGAGCCCATCACGGTCGCCGGTGACGGAACCCAGACCCGGTCCATCTGTTACGTCGACGACCTGATCGACGGCATCGTCCGACTTCTGCACTCGGACCTGCCCGGGCCCGTGAACATTGGGAACCCGCACGAGATGTCAATCCTCGACACCGCGGTGCTCGTCCGTGACCTGTGCRGATCGACGGCGCCGATCACCTTCGTCCCGCGGCCCCAGGACGACCCCTCGGTGCGTCAACCCGACATCACCCTCGCCCGGACCCTCCTGGGCTGGGAACCGAAGACGAGCCTGCACGACGGGCTCACCCGGACGATCTCCTGGTTCGCCGGCCAGCTCGCGGAGAGCCGTCAGGTCGCTTGACCGGCGTCACAGGTGTCCCGCCCCGCCACCGAGCTTTCCGGGGACGTGGCTTTCCAGGAACGTGGCCGCGCGGGGAACGTGACTTTCTGTTTGCGGGGGGAGGGTTCGTGATGGCCGGCGCCACGCCGTGTGCACCGCCGCGTTACGTGAGATCGGTGGCATTGGTCCGCAACCCGCCGAGGATGTCAGCGCCACCTACCTGCCGTGCGCGCTCAGGCCGAGGCGGGGCCCTCGCCGCCGATGCGTGGGCGAACGGCGACGGGCCCGGGACGTCCGCGGCAATGGTGACCCGAGAGTTCCCGTGGCCACGCCACCTCCCGGACATCTTCTTCCGGGACGTGGGCCGCCGGTCCCGGGTGCCGTGCGCGCGGTTCTTGCCACCGGCCGTGCACTACCCGACGCTGGCGCTGTGACCGGACCGGGGCTCCTGCTCGCGCCGATCGTCTGGTTCACCGGGATCGCCGCGGCCGCTACCAGGTCGGCGATGCACCGACCTGGGGGTTATGTTCTGCTGTGCCCGATGTCCGTCGCCCCGGGTGTGCCCGTGCCCATCGCGGTGTTCGCTGCCCGAACGGTCGGGACCGCGCGGTCCAGCCGAAGGGCGGTGGCGGTGGCGGTGGCCGTGGCCGTGGCCGTGGCCGTGGCCGTGGCCGTGGTACGGATCCTAGCCGCCGTCGGGTTGATCCTGCTGCCGGGATCGGTTGTTCCGGGCCGGTGTGGAGCACCGGTGACGAGTTGTTTCAGTTGATCACCGAAGAAGTGGATAACCGAGCTATGACGTCGACGAGTCGAGCCGAGAYGGTCCTGGTGACCGGGGCGACGGGGTTCATCGGCTCTCATACCTGGGTGGACCTGCTCGCCGCGGGTCATCGGGTAGTGGGAGTGGACAACTTCGTCAACAGCTCACCGCGGGTGCTGGACAGGCTGCGTAAGGTGGTGGACGGCGACATCGACTTCGTGCGGCTCGATGTCCGTGACCGGGCGGCGCTCGGTGACGTGTTCCGCCGATGGAAGATCGATTCCGTTATTCACTTCGCCGCTCTCAAAGCCGTCGRCGAGTCGGTCGACATCCCGCTGGAGTACTACGACACGAACGTCAACGCGACGTTGGGTCTGGTCCGCGTGATRGCGGAGCACGGCGTGCGCCGGCTGGTCTTCTCGTCCTCGTGCGCAATCTACGGAGCGGCGGACAAGGTACCGATCGCCGAGGACACGCCGGCCCGCCCGACCAATCCCTACGCGCGCACCAAATGGATGTGCGAGCAGATCCTCGCCGACCTCTGCGCCCGGGATCCGTCCTGGCACGTGACGTCCCTGCGATACTTCAACCCCGCCGGGGCGCACGAGTCGGGCCTGCTCGGCGAGGATCCCCGTGGGGTGCCGAACAACGTCATGCCCTACCTGGCCCAGGTGGCGGTCGCCCGGCGCCCGGAGCTGTCCATCTTCGGCGACGACTACCCCACGCCCGACGGCACGGGCGTACGCGACTACATCCACGTGGTCGACCTGGCGGAGGGCCATCGACTCGCTCTCGATCATCTCGATGACCAGGCGGGACATCGGGTCATCAACCTCGGGACCGGCGCTGGCACCTCCGTGCGGGAACTGCTCGCGGCCTTCTCCGCGGCCTGCGCTCGTGATCTCCCCAGTCGCGTCGTGGYGAGGCGGCCGGGGGACGTCGCCGCCCTGGTCGCCGACGCGGCGCTCGCCCGTACGGCACTCGGCTGGTCAGCCCGCCGGGATGTCGCGGACATGTGCCGGGACGCCTGGGAGTTTCAGCGTCTCAATCCAGGGGGGTACGACGATGAGGAGGAGCCTGATGAGCTCGTCGGACAGCCTTGATGATGCGGCGGCGCCCGGAACCGGGCCTCGTCCACGCCTGACCGTCATCGGCACCGGGTACCTGGGGGCCACCCACGCGGTGTGCATGGCGGAGCTTGGCTTCGAGGTGCTCGCCGTGGACGTCGACCATTCGAAGATCGAGCGGTTGTCCGCGGGGGAGATCCCGTTCTTCGAGCCCGACCTCGCCGACCTCCTGCGCGCGAACCTCCGGACCGGACGGCTGCGTTTCACCACCTCCTTCGAGGAGATTGCCGAGTTCGGCGACGTGCACTTCGTCTGTGTGGGCACCCCCCAGCGTGCCGACGGTTACGGGGCGGACCTGAGCCACCTGCACGCCGCCATCGAGCGCCTCGCGCCGCTGCTGACCCGGCCGTGCCTCGTGGTCGGCAAGTCGACGGTGCCGGCCGGCACGGCTGCGGGGCTCGCCCGGAYGATCGCGCAGCTCGCCCCGGCGAACCGCCCGGTCGCGGGCGAGACGGCGCCCGGCGCGGCGGGGGCCGACGGGTTGGGCCGCGTCGAGGTGGGTCATGACGGGTTGGGCCATGACGAGGTGGACGAGCCCGCCGCCGACATCTCCAGCGATCTCGCCGGCGTCCAGCTGGCCTGGAACCCGGAGTTCCTCCGGGAGGGCTTCGCGGTGGCCGACACCCTGCGACCGGACCGGCTCGTCTTCGGTGTCGCCTCCCCGGCTGCGGAGGGAGCGCTGCGGGCCGCTTTCGCGCCGGTGATCGCCCAGGGGGTGCCGGTCATCGTGACCGACTACGCGACGGCCGAGCTGGTGAAGACGGCGGCCAACTCCTTTCTCGCGACGAAGATCTCCTTCATCAACGCGATGGCGGAGGTGTGCGAGGCGGTCGATGCCGATGTCCTGACGCTGGCCGAGGCGCTGTCCCACGACGTGCGCATCGGCGGGAACTTCCTGCGTCCGGGGGTGGGGTTCGGGGGCGGCTGCCTACCCAAGGACATCCGGGCCTTCCAGGCCCGCGCAGACGAGCTCGGGGTCGGTGCGGCGCTGCGTTTCCTGCGTGAGATCGACGAGATCAACAATCGTCGCCGGGACCGTGTGGTGGACCTGGTCACCGCGGCCCTCGACGGCACGCTGGTCGGCCGGCGCCTCGTCGTGCTGGGCGCCGCRTTCAAGCCCAACTCCGACGACGTGCGGGACTCCCCGGCGCTCGCGGTCGCGGGGCTACTGGCCGAGACCGGCGCCGGGGTGACGGTCGTGGATCCGGTCGCGACGCACAACGCCCGGCAGGCCCTGCCCGGCCTCGCCTACAGCGACTCCGTCGAGGCCGTGGTCGAGGGGGCCGACGCGCTGGTCCTGCTCACCGAGTGGCGCCAGTTCGCCGACCTGGACCCGGCCCGGCTCGGGGCCGTGGTCCGGCGCAAGGTCGTGGTGGACGCCCGGCACGCGCTCGACGCCGACCAGTGGCGCCAGGCCGGATGGGTCTACCTGGCCCCCGGCCGGCCGACCGGCGTCATCCCGAGCTCGTTGCCGGAGCAGCGGCACCGGGGGGACGGAGCGCCGCCGGCGCCGGTCGAGCAGTGCGGCGAGRCGGGTGCGCGGCTCGCGGAGGTCGAGGCGCGCGCGGGGCACCCGGTGTGATCGACGGGATGGGGCCCGGTGGAACGGGCCCCATCCCCGCCGTGGAATCGCTCTCCGGCTGTGAGGTCAACGAGCCCCACGCGATAGGCTGCTGCTTATGCGTCTCCTCGCTCGACATCGGTGACTGCCACCCGGCTTCGCGGTTGACCGTGCCCGGGGCGGCAGGTGCCCGTCCGTTCGAGATGATGAGGAGATTCCGCGGCGATGAGTGACGCGCCGATCGTCCGTCCCCTGCCCGTGAGCGGATTTCCCGAGTGGCTGCCCGAGGTCCGTCTCGTCGAGCAGCGCTGGCTCGACACCATCCGAGCGACGTTCGAGCGGTACGGCTTCTGCTCGGTGGAGACCCCCTCGGTCGAGGCGCTCGAGGTGCTGACCGCGAAGGGGGAGACCTCCCAGGAGGTCTACATGCTACGCCGCCTGCAGGCCGACGCCGACGACGACAGCGCCCGCCTCGGCCTGCACTTCGACCTCACAGTGCCTTTCGCGCGGTACGTGGCCGCCCACTTCAACGACCTCGTGTTCCCGTTCAAGCGCTACCAGATCCAGCGGGTGTGGCGGGGGGAGCGTCCTCAGGAGGGCCGCTTCCGCGAGTTCACCCAGTGCGACATCGACGTGATCAACGTTGATCAGGTGCCCCTGCACTTCGACGCGGAACTTCCCCGCATCGTGCACGAGGTCCTGGGCACCCTCGGCGTTCCGCCCTGGACCCTCAACATCAACAATCGCAAGGTGCTCCAGGGCTTCTACGAGGGTCTGGGCATCGGCGATCCGCTGGCCGTCATCCGGGTCGCCGACAAGCTCGACAAGATCGGCCTCGCGGGGGTGGAGGGGCTGCTGACCACCGCGGTCGGGCTCGACCCGGACCAGGTGCGCGCCTGCCTGGAGCTCACGGGCATTCGGGGCTGCGATCCCGGCGTCGTCGAGGAGGTACGCCGGCTCGGGGTGAAATCGGACCTGCTCTCCGAGGGGCTYGACGAGCTCGCCGCGGTTCTCGGCGATCTCGCCGACCTGCCCGCCGGCGACGTGGTCGCGGACCTCTCGATCGCCCGCGGTCTCGACTACTACACCGGGACCGTCTACGAGGCGAAGTTCGTCGACTGGCCGGACTTCGGCAGCATCTGCTCGGGGGGGCGGTACGACAACCTTGCCGGCTCCTTCATCCGCCGCAACCTCCCCGGCGTCGGGATCTCGATCGGCCTCACCCGCATCTTCGCCAAGCTCCTGGCCGAGGGCCTGCTCACCACCGGGCCGTCCAGCCCCGCCGACGTGCTGGTCGTGATCCCCGCCGCGCCGCGCCGCGCCGCCGCCCTCGCGACGGCCGCCGAGCTGCGCACCCGGGGGCTGCGGGTGGAGACCTACCACCAGCCGGACAAGGTGGCCAGGCAGGTCCGCTACGCCTCCCGCAAGGGCATCGGATTCGTCTGGTTCCCGCCCTTCGACGATGGCCGGGCGCACGAGGTGAAGAACATGGCCACCGGGGACCAGTCCGCGGCGGACCCGGCGACCTGGACCCCGTCCGCGGGCTGACCGGCGGGCCCGGGGGTCGTGCGCAGCCCGCGGTCCGATGCGCGCGGCGGGCGTGCCGCCGCGCCATCGCCGGGAGGCTGTCCGTCGTGACGTGGCCGGGCGGCCGGGGATTGACGGGGGCGGAGATCCCCGGCCGCGCCATGCCACGCCGTGAGGGCGGGCACTGCGACTCCTCGTCGCTGGGGACTGACGAGGCGTCCACCTCCGGTGTACCACGCGGGTCGTGACTGCCAATCCCCGCGCGTCGATCGGGTGACCGGACGGGTAAGTGGATGCCGACACGATCCCGGTTGGGCGATTGCTGGCCCGGTCGGGTGATTGCAGGCCTGGCGTCCGGGTGCATGCCGCCGCCGGGTGAGGTCCCCGCGCCCCGGCGGATGGGCGCCGTCTATCGTGGGCGGAGTCCGCCAGCGACCGGGCAACGGGTCCCGCGTCCAGATGATGGATGATGGAGGTGGCAGTGTCGCAGCCGACGTCCGAACCGACGTCCGAACCGACGTCCGTGCGGCTTCGGGTCCAGGTGATCGCCAAGACCGAGTTCATCCCCCCGGACGACGTGGCCTGGAGCACCGACGCCGACGGCGGTCAGGCCCTCGCCGAGTTCGCCGGGCGGGCCTGCTACCAGAGCTGGAACAAGCCGAATCCGGCGACCGCGACCAACGCCGGCTACCTACGGCACATTCTCGACGTCGGGCATCTGTCCGTGCTCGAGCACGGGACCGTATCGCTCTATCTCACCGGGGTGTCGCGCAGCCTCACCCATGAGCTGGTCCGGCACCGGCACTTCTCCTACAGCCAGCTCTCCCAGCGCTACGTCCCCGAGCGGGACGCCGCCGTGGTGGAACCGGAGGTCATCGCGGCCGATCCGGAGCTGCACGCCCTGTTCCAACAGGCCGCGGCGGCCTCGCTGGAGGCCTACGGGCGCCTGTTGGAAGGTCTGGAGAAGCGGTTCGCCGACGTTTCCGCGCCCATCTCACGGCGCAAGCAGGCGCGCCAGGCGGCCCGGTCGGTGCTGATGAACGCGACCGAGACCCGGATCGTGGTCACCGGGAACTACCGGGCGTGGCGRCACTTCATCGGGATGCGGGCGAGTGAGCATGCCGACGTGGAGATCCGCGGGCTTGCCGTCGCCGTCCTGCGGGAACTGCTCCGGGTGGCGCCCAACGTGTTCGCCGACTTCCGGATCTCGACGCTGGATGACGGCACCGAGGTCGCCTCCAGCCCGCTGGTGGGGGAGGGCTGAGCGCCGGACCTTCCCGCCGCCGGCCGTCTATTGATTTACTGGGAGAAAGAGAAAGAGTACAGCCGATGACGAGCGTCGTCGACGCCGAGCGGAGCGGGGCGGATCCGGCCGCGGGGCCGTTGTCCCCGGCGGAGCTTGACCTCATCCACGCCTACTGGCGAGCGGCGAACTATCTGTCCGTCGGACAGATCTACCTGCTCGACAATCCCCTGCTCACCGAGCCGCTGCGTCCGGAGCACGTCAAACCGCGCCTGCTCGGGCACTGGGGCACGACTCCCGGCCTGAACCTCATCTACGCCCATCTGAACCGCGTGATCCGGGCAAAGGACCTGAACGCCATCTACATCATCGGTCCGGGTCACGGCGGTCCCGGCATCGTGGCGAACGCCTACCTGGAAGGCACCTACAGCGAGGTCTACCCCTCGATCGGCCGGGATGTGGCGGGGATGCGGCGGCTGTTCCGRCAGTTTTCCTTCCCCGGCGGAATTCCCAGCCACGTCGCGCCGGAGACTCCCGGGTCCATTCATGAGGGCGGCGAGCTCGGTTACGCGCTGACCCACGCCTACGGCGCGGCCTTCGACAATCCCGACCTGGTGGTCTGCGCCGTCGTGGGGGACGGGGAGGCCGAGACGGGCCCGCTCGCGGCGAGCTGGCACTCCAACAAGTTCCTCGACCCGGGTCGCGACGGCGCGGTGCTGCCGGTCCTGCACCTCAACGGCTACAAGATCGCCAATCCGACGATCCTGGCCCGCATCCCCGAGCAGGAGCTGACCGCGCTCCTGCGTGGCTACGGGTACCATCCGTACTTCGTGGTCGGGGACGACCCGGCCGCGGTGCACCAGCGGATGGCGGGCGTCCTGGACGCCGCCGTCGGYGAGATCCACGAGATCCAGGACCGGGCCCGCCGCCACGGCCGCACCGAGCGCCCCACCTGGCCGATGATCGTGCTGCGGACCCCCAAGGGGTGGACCGGGCCGGCCACTGTTGACGGCCTGCCGGTCGAGGGCACGTGGCGGTCCCACCAGGTGCCCGTCGCGCAGTTGCACGACAACCCCGGGCACTTGGCCCAGCTGGAGGCGTGGCTGCGCTCCTACCGGCCGGAGGAGCTCTTCGATGCCGGCGGCGMCCCGCGGGCCGAACTCGCCGCGCTCGCCCCCCGCGGTCCCCGGCGGATGAGTGCGAACCCGCATGCCAACGGGGGCGAGCTGCTGCGTGATCTGACTCTTCCCGACTTCCGTGACTACGCGGTCGRCGTCACCRCCCCCGGGACCACCCTCGCCGAGCCGACCCGGATCCTGGGCGCGTTCCTACGGGACGTGGTGGCCGCCAATCCGAGCACCTTCCGGGTGATGGGCCCGGATGAGACCGCCTCCAATCGGCTGGGTGCGCTCTTCGAGGTGACCGACCGCGTCTGGAACGCCGGGACGGAACCGACGGACGAGCACCTGGCCGTGGACGGTCGGGTCATGGAGGTGCTTTCCGAGCATCTGTGCCAGGGCTGGCTGGAGGGCTATCTGCTCACCGGCCGGCACGGGTTCTTCTCCTGCTACGAGGCGTTCATCCACATCGTCGACTCGATGGTCAATCAGCACGCGAAATGGCTGAAGACCACCCGGCACATCCCGTGGCGGCGCCCGATCGCATCGTTGAACTACCTGTTGACCAGCCACGTGTGGCGGCAGGACCACAACGGCTTCTCCCATCAGGACCCCGGATTCATCGACCACGTCGTGAACAAGAAGGCCGAGGTCGTCCGGGTGTACCTGCCCCCGGACGCGAACACCCTGCTCTCCGTCGGCAACCACTGCCTGCGCAGCCGGCACTACATCAACGTGATCGTGGCCGGCAAGCAGCCGGCGTTGAACTACCTGTCGATGCCGGCGGCGATCGCCCACTGCACCCGTGGCCTGGGCATCTGGGACTGGGCCAGCAACGACCACGACGCGCCCGGCGACGGGCTGCCGGATGTGGTGATGGCCTGTGCCGGGGACATCCCGACCCTGGAGACCCTCGCCGCGGTGGACCTCCTGCGCCAGCACTTCCCCGATCTGAAGGTGCGCGTCGTCAACGTCGTCGACCTGATGTCCCTGCAGGACGAGGCGGAACATCCGCACGGCATCTCGCACGCCCGCTTCGACGCGCTGTTCACCACCGACMGGCCGATCATCTTCGCCTACCACGGCTATCCCTGGYTGATCCACCGGCTGACCTACCGGCGGCACAACCATCACAACCTGCATGTCCGTGGCTACATCGAGGAGGGGACGACCACCACCCCGTTCGACATGGTCATGCTGAACAACCTCGACCGGTTCCACCTGGTGGCGGACGTCATCGACCGGGTACCGAGCCTGGGCGCCCGCGCCGCRCACGTCCGGCAGCAGATGATCGACGCGCGGCTCGCGGCCCGGACCTACACCCGGGACCACGGCGAGGACGCCCCGGAGATCCGGAACTGGACTTGGCCCTACTGAGCCTCGCCCCTACCGAGCCCCGCCCCGTCGCGATGAACGTCCTGGTGGTCAACGCCGGATCGGCCAGCCTCAAGCTGCGGCTGATCGGCCCGGACGACGTCCTGCTCGCCGCGCGCGATCTCACCGCGCCAGCCGGTCGGGTGGACCCGGCCGGGGTCATCGCCGCGTTGCGCGAGCTCACCCACGAGGGTGGCCAGCCGGGCGCGGTCGGGCACCGCATCGTGCACGGCGGGACGGATTTCACCGCACCCGTGGTCGTCGACCGGGCCGTGGCCGAGCGGCTGCGGAGGCTGACCGCCCTCGCCCCCCTGCACCAGCCTGCGGCACTTGCCGCCCTCGACGAGGTCGGGGCGGCCGTGCCCGAGGTGGCGCAGGTCGCTTGCTTCGACACGGCGTTCCACAGCCGGATGCCGGCGGAGGCCATCACCTACGCCATCCCGGCCGAGTGGCGGGAGCGGTATGGCATCCGCCGGTACGGCTTCCACGGCCTGTCCCACGCCCACGTCTCCCGGCGGGCGGCCGCGCTCACCGGGGCGCGGCGCATCGTGACCTGTCATCTCGGCTCGGGCGCGTCGCTCGCCGCCGTTCTCGACGGGGTGGGGGTGGACACCACGATGGGCTTCACCCCGCTGGAGGGCCTGGTGATGGCCACCCGGTCCGGCACCGTGGATCCCGGCGCGCTGCTGTGGCTGCAGACGGAGGCGGGACTGAGCGCGCACGAGCTCACCGATCGCCTGTTCACCTCGGCGGGGCTGCGCGCGCTCGCGGGGACGGCGGACATGYGGGATGTCGAGTCCGGCGTCGCCGCGGGTGAGCCTGCCGCCGCGCTGGCGCTGGCGGTCTACCTGCACCGGCTGCGCGCCGGGATCGCCGCGATGACCGCCGCGCTGGGCGGGCTGGACGCCCTGGTGTTCACCGGCGGCGTCGGGGAGAACTCCGCCTCCGTGCGGSCCGGGGCCGYGGCCGGACTCGGCTACCTGGGCGTGGCGGTGGATCCCGAGCGTAACGATCCGGCCCGGGCCGGTGGTACGGGTCTGCCGGGCGGCACGGGCCCATCTGGTGGTACGGGCCCATCTGGTGGTACGGGCCCATCTGGTGGTACGGGCCCATCTGGTGGTACGGGCCCATCTGGTGGCACGGAGCGCGAGATCGGCGTGCCGGGGGCCGCCGTGCGCACGCTCGTGATCGAGGCACGCGAGGACCTGGAGATCGCCCGCGGGACCCGGGCGGCCCTCGCTGGTGGCAATGGGTGATGGTAGTCCGGCATTACGGTAATGTCCCGGGTGGCGGGTGCGATCCTGGCGGACCCGCGCGCCGCCGGATGGCACCGCCCGGACGATCCGGTGGCGGTACTCTGGAGGCTCTGTCGCGGCGAGTGGGACGGTGCTGCGCGGTCCGGTCCGGTGCGGTGCGGTGTTGTCTTCGCCGGTCGTCCCGTCGTCCCCGAGCGGGGCCCGGCCGGTCGCGATCCGTCTCCATCCGGTGACGGCAGGGTCCGATCGGCGTCCGACCCGGTCGCGGTGCCCGACACCGCGCGGTGCGCCGTCCCCGGGCTGGGCCGGATGGTATCCGCGTGTGGTGGCCCGGCGGCCCCCGCGGGTCTCGCGCCGGTCGCCGGTGGTGCTTGTGGGCGGGTCCGGGGAGCAGACCCGGCTCGGGCCGGCGGAGCGGGAAAGGCGGCGTGGGCGGAGGATGGACCGGTGCCGGCCCGGCGGTGTCGGAGGAGTGAACGTGGAGGTTCGGCGGTCCGGCGGGTGACGTCGGTCGCCGAGGTGATGTCGGAGGTGCCGTCTAGCGTGACCGGTATGTCAATGTTGCCGCCGGCGCCGTTCGGGCGCGTGATCACAGCGATGGTCACGCCGTTCCGGGCGGACGGCGGTCTCGATGAGGCGGGTGCCGCGCAGCTCGCGAGCCGTCTGGTGGACGCCGGCAACGACGGGCTCGTGGTCAACGGCACCACCGGGGAGTCTCCGACGACCACCGACGAGGAGAAGGACCGCCTGGTGCGGGTCGTCGTCGAGGCCGTGGGAAGCCGTGCCCGCGTGATCTCCGGTGTCGGGACGAGTGACACCGCGCACAGCGTGGAACTGGCGCGGGCCGCCGAAGCCGCGGGCGCGCACGGCCTGCTCGTCGTGACGCCCTACTACAACAAGCCACCGCAGGCCGGGTTGCTGCGGCATTTCGTCACCGTCGCCGAGGCGACCGGGCTACCGGTCGTCGTCTACGACATCCCCGGCCGGACCGGGGTTCCGGTGGCGTCGGAGACTTTGGTGCGGTTGGCCGAACACCCGCGTATCGTYGCGGTCAAGGACGCTAAGGACGATCTGCCCGCATCCTCCTGGGTGCTGGCGCGGACCGGTCTGGCGTATTACTCCGGCACCGACGCGCTCAATCTGCCGTTGCTGTCCATCGGGGCATGCGGAGTCATCAGTGTTGTCGGGCACGTGGCCGCACCCGCGATCCGTGCCATGATCGAGGCCTTCGGGGCCGGTGAGGTGGGTCGGGCGATCGCGCTGCATCAGGGCTTGCTGCCCGCGTACGAAGGAATGTTCCGCACCCAGGGCGTGATCCTGGCCAAGGCCGCGCTGCGGCTGGCCGGGCTGCCCGCGGGGCCGGTCCGGCCACCGTTGGTGGACGCCACTCCCGCCGAGGTCGCGCGGCTGCGGGCGGACCTCGCCGAGGCGCTCCTCGACGCCGCCGGGCCGCCGGGCGCGCCTGGCGGCGTCGAGGCCGGGGGGCGGGGCGCGCCGGCCGGCGCCTCGTCCGGGTCCGGGTCGTCCGGGTCCGGGTCGTCCGTCGGGCTGGCCGTCGCCGCGGCGGGTGAGGTCTCATGAGCCATCCGCATCCCGACCTCGGCCCGCCGCCGCCGCTGCGCGCGGACGGCCTTCGGATCATCCCGCTCGGTGGGGTTGGGGAGATCGGTCGCAACATGACCGTCTTCGAACACGCCGGCCGGCTGCTGATCGTGGACTGCGGGGTGTTGTTCCCGGAGGACGTCCAGCCGGGGATCGACCTGATCCTGCCCGACTTCACCGCCATCCGGGATCGCCTCGACGACATCGAGGCGGTGATCCTCACCCACGCACACGAGGATCACATCGGGGCGGTGCCCTACCTGCTGCGGGAACGGCGTGACATCCCGCTGATCGGCACCCGGCTCACCCTGGCGCTGATGAACGCGAAGCTCGCCGAGCACCGCGTCAAGGCGGTCACTCAGGAGATCCGGGAGGAGGAGCGGCACGCCTTCGGGCCGTTCGAGTGCGAGTTCTTCGCGGTCAACCACTCCATCCCGGACGCCGTGGCCGTGGCCATCCGCACCGAGGCCGGGCTCGTCCTGCACACCGGCGACTTCAAGATGGACCAGCTGCCGCTCGACGGCCGGCTGACCGACCTGGGGGGCTTCGCGCGGCTCGGCCGCGAGGGTGTGGACCTGCTGCTGTCCGACTCGACCAACGCCGAGGTGCCCGGGTTCGTCACCTCCGAGCGGGAGATCGCCCCGGTGCTCGACGGAGTCTTCCGCGAGGCGACCCGCCGGATCATCATCGCCTGCTTCGCCAGCCATGTGCACCGGGTGCAGCAGGTGCTCGACGCGGCCGAGGAGCACGGCCGGTCGGTCTGCTTCGTGGGCAGGTCGATGGTCCGCAACATGGGAGTGGCCCGCGACCTCGGGTTGCTGYGGGTGCCACCGGGTCTGATCGTCGACGCCCGGGACGTGGACGCGCTGCCGGACCRCAACATCTGCCTGATCTCCACGGGCTCCCAGGGGGAGCCGCTCTCGGCCCTGTCCCGGATGGCCAACCGGGATCACCAGATCCGCATCCAGGCCGGCGACACGGTCGTGCTCGCTTCCAGCCTCATCCCCGGCAACGAGAACGCGGTGTTCCGGGTGATCAACGGGCTGACCCGCTACGGCGCCAAGGTCGTTCACAAGGGCGTGGCGAAGGTGCACACCTCGGGTCACGCCCCGRCGGGCGAGTTGCTCTACGTTCTGAACGCCACCAGGCCGTCCAACGTCATGCCGGTCCACGGCGAATGGCGGCACCTGCGGGCCCATGCCAAGCTCGCCGAGGCGACCGGGGTGCCCCCGGACCACGTGGTGCTCGCCGAGGACGGCATGGTCATCGACCTGCTTGACGGCCGGGCGCGGATCACCGGCGTTGTTCCCTGCGGCTATGTCTACGTTGACGGCGCCGCGGTCGGGGACGTCGGTGAGCCGAGCCTGAAGGACCGCCGGATCCTCGGCGAGGAGGGTTTCATCACGATCACCGTCGTGGTGGACGCCGCGGCGGGCAAGGTCGTCGTCGGCCCGGATCTCTCCGCCCGCGGCTTCTCCGATGCGCCGGGCGCCTTCGACTCCGTCTCCAAACTGGTCAGCGACGGGCTGGTGGACGCGATGCGCACCGGGATGAACGATCTGACGGCCCTGCAGCAGCTCGTGYGGCGTACGGTCGGTCGCTGGGTCAACGAGAACTACCGGCGCCGTCCGATGATCGTTCCGGTGGTTCTCGAGGTCTGAGGCGTTGCGGCGCGCCCGGTTCGTCGGGGTTGCCAGTACTCGGGCACGCTCGTGTGTACCGTTTCGACGGTGGCCACACGGACCAGTGGCGCGCGGACGCGTGCGCAGACGGAGACGGCCACGTCCCGGCCGAGGGGCGGTGGTGGGCGTCAAGGCACCTCGCGGGGTGAAGGTACCTCGCGAGGCGGCGGTCAGGGYGGCAAGGCACGCGCATCGACGGCGGCTGGCCGGTCGGGCGGCTCTGGCCGGTCGGGCAGCTCCCGCGCGGCCGGCCGCGGTAGGACACCGGCCCGTCCACCGGCGCGGGCGAGTCGCCCCCCGCTGTCGCTGCTGATCGGCCAGACAGTCGTCAAGAGCGTCTACCGGCTGTGGATGGGCGCGGCGACGGCGCTGGGCACCGTGCTGCGCCGGGCCGGTCGGGGCGCCCGTGAGCTGCACATCGATCCAGGGCACCGGCGTGAYGGGCTCGGCCTGACCGCGTTCGGCGGGGCGATCCTGGCCGGCGCCTCGGTGTGGTTCTCCGCCGCCGGGCCGCTGGGGAGGTATGTGGCCGCGATCCTGGAGCTGCTGGTCGGCGCCGGCGCCTGGGTACTGCCGCTGTTCGGCCTGGGCGCCGCGTGGCGGCTGGTCCGGTCCCCGACCGATCCGGATAGCCGGGGCCGGGTGGTGATCGGGTGGACGGCGGTCGCCGTCGGTCTGCTCGGCATGGTGCACATCGCCCGTGGCCTGCCCGACTTCTCGGACGGCGTCGCCCGGATGCGGGCGGCCGGTGGCGTCGTCGGGCTGCTCGGTGGCCTCCCGCTGGCGAGCGCGGTGACGCCGTACGTCGCCGTTCCGCTGTTGCTGCTGCTGACGTTCTTCGGCGTTCTCGTCATCACGGCGACCCCTGTCCGCCAGGTGCCCGAGCGGCTCGGTGAACTCGTTGATCGGCTCACCATCGGGGTGYGCGGTCCCGCCCGGGATGCCGGCGAGTACGACGCGGACGCGGACTTCCGCGACGACCCCGAGGACGATTCGGAGCTGTCCGACGGCCTGCTCGCAGCCGGGGCGGCCGGGGCGGGTAGGGGTCGGCGTCGGCGTGGTGGTCGGGCGACCCCGCCTGGGGGAACGTCCCCGGGTGATGGCGATGCCGCCGATGCCGCCGATGCCGCCGGGCCGCCCGCCGGGCCGCCCGCCGGGGATCTCGCCCTCGACCTGTTCGGCGAGCTCGCCGGCCCGGAGGCGGACACCGGCTACGTGACCACGGCCCCCGACCCGGGCGGTGCGGCCGCCGGTGGCGGGGAACCGGTAGCGGGGGCCGCACCGCCCGGGTCGCAGCGCAGGGCCCGGGCCCGGACAGCCCGGGTGACCGCGGGTGCGGCGGACACCGCGACCGGCGTCCCCGGTCCGGGTTCCGCGGACTTCGGCGGCGAGATCGAGCATCTGGTCCCCCCGACCGACGGTGACTACCGGCTGCCGTCGCCGACCCTGCTGCGTTCCGGTACGCCGCCCAAGGTCCGCTCGGCCGCGACCGACGGGGTGATTGCCTCGCTGACCGACGTGTTCGCCCAGTTCAAAGTGGACGCCCAGGTCACCGGCTTCACCCGGGGACCGACGGTGACCCGCTACGAGGTCGAGCTCGGTGCCKCGGTCAAGGTCGAGCGGATCATCCAGCTCACGAAGAACATCGCGTACGCGGTGAAGAGCCCGGACGTGCGGATCATCAGTCCGATCCCGGGCAAGAGCGCGGTCGGTATCGAGATTCCCAACACCGACCGGGAGTTGGTGTCGCTCGGCGACGTCCTGCGCAGCGGGGAGGCGATCGGTAACCCGCATCCGCTGGTTGTCGGTCTCGGCAAGGACATCGAGGGCGGCTACGTGCTCGCCAACCTGGCCAAGATGCCGCACATCCTCATCGCCGGGGCGACCGGAGCCGGCAAGTCGACGTGTATCAACACCCTCATCACCTCGGTGCTGGCCCGGGCCACCCCTGACCAGGTGCRCATGGTGCTGGTGGACCCCAAGCGGGTCGAGCTGACGAACTATCAGGGTATTCCCCATCTGATCACGCCGATCATCACGAATCCCAAAAAGGCGGCCGATGCRTTGCAATGGGTCGTGAAGGAGATGGAGAACCGGTACGAGGACCTGGCCGCGTGCGGGGTGCGTCACGTCGACGACTTCAACCGCAAAGTGCGCAACGGCGAGATCGCCGCCCCGCCGGGATCCGAACGTGTCTACGTGCCCTACCCCTACATCCTGGCCATCGTCGACGAGCTCGCCGACCTGATGATGGTGGCGCCGCGCGACGTCGAGGACGCCATCTGCCGGATCACCGCCATGGCCCGGGCGGTGGGCATCCACCTGGTGCTCGCCACCCAGCGGCCCTCCGTCGACGTGGTGACCGGCCTGATCAAGGCGAACGTGCCGTCCCGGCTCGCCTTCGCGACGGCGTCGTTGGCGGACAGCCGGACGATCCTCGACCAGGCCGGCGCGGAGWAGCTCGTCGGCCTGGGGGACGCGCTCTTCCTGCCGATGGGAGCGGGTAAACCCGCCCGTATCCAGGGTGCCTTCGTTTCCGAGGACGAGATCGCGGCCATCGTCGACCACACGAAGGAACAGGCGCCGGCGGCGTTCCGGGAGGACGTGTTCGACGCCGGCGGCGAGGCCAGGAAGGAGATCGACGAGGAGATCGGAGACGATCTGCAGCTCTTCCTGCAGGCCGTCGAGCTCGTGGTGAGCACGCAGTTCGGCTCCACCTCGATGTTGCAGCGCAAGCTGCGGGTCGGGTTCGCGAAGGCCGGGCGGCTGATGGACCTGATGGAGAGCCGGGGCATCGTCGGCGCAAGTGAGGGATCGAAGGCGCGTGACGTGCTGGTCATGCCGGACGAGTTGGAGGGTTTGCTCACAACCCTGCGTAACGGATGAGGAAGCCTCCGGTGGAATGTCCCCGCTTTCAGCGCCGGGGGACGCACCGTAAACTGAAAGCCTCGCGCCCACGGTAGGCGGAAAAGACGGTTGCRGAGGTTCGCTSATGCAGTCCGCGGACGATCCGCAGCCGCGGGACAGCGTCGGGTCCATCCTGGCCGCGGCGCGGCGTGACCGCGGTCTCACGGTCTCCCAGGTCAGCGAGCGCACCCGGGTCAGGGCGGGTCTGATCGATCAGATCGAGCGGGACGACTTCTCGCAGTGCGGCGGCACGGTGTATGCCCGCGGGCATCTGCGCAGCATCGCCACCACCCTCGGGCTCGATCCCGGGCGGGTGCTGGCGGCTTACGACGCCTCGCACGAGCACCACACCGGCCCATTGATGATTATCCCCTCGGCCGAGTTCGATCCGCTGCGCGGGGGGTCCCGCCGGCGGCGCGGCGGGTTCCGGTGGGGTCCGGCAATGATCGTTTCGCTGGTCGTGGTGTGCGTCATCGCGGCTCTCGCGTTGCTGCTGCCAGGTTCCTCCGGTTCCTCGGACGACAGGGCCGCGCCGGGGCCGGGCGGGGCCGTGGGGCTCACTCCGACCGTGAGCGTCCCGCCGGTCTCGACGAGCCCGGCCGCTCCCAGCGTGACCACGCCCGCGCCGACAGGGGTGAACGTCGTCCTGACGGTACGCGACGCGCAGAGCTGGCTGGAGGTGCGCGACGACGCCGAGCATGTCCTGCTCTCCCAGCTCCTGCAGTCCGGCGACAGCCGGACGGTGACGGCGTCGGGGGCCCTGCACATCAGGGTGGGCAATGCCGGTGCGGTCGATGTGTCGTGCAACGGCAGGAGCCTCGGGGCGCCGGGCGGGCTCGGGCAGGTCGTGACGATCCGGGTGAGCGCCGCAGCCTCCGGCGCCTGCGAGGTCGGCGACGAACAGCGTAGCGGTCTCGTGGCCGCGCCACCGCCCGCGCCGGTCCCGGTAGCCTGACCTGGTGTCCACACGCCTCCATCGCCGGGTAGCTCTGATCACGCTCGGTTGTTCCCGGAACGAGGTGGATTCGGAGGAGCTGGCCGCCCGGCTCGGCGCGGACGGGTGGGAGCTCGTCTCCGACGCCGCCGACGCCGACGCCGTGCTCGTCAACACCTGCGGATTCGTCGACGCGGCGAAGAAGGACTCCATCGACGCTCTGCTTGCGGCGGACGGCCTGCGGGCCGGTGGCGGTCCGTCCGGTCCCGCGGACGGCGCCGGCCCGGGTCCGCGCGCGGTGGTGGCCGTGGGCTGCCTGGCCGAGCGTTACGGAACCGAGCTCGCCGAGAGCCTGCCCGAGGCGGACGCGGTCCTCGGATTCGATGCCTATCCGAACATCGCCACGCACCTCGCGGCCGTGCTGGCCGGTACCCCGGTGCCCGCGCACTCCCCGCGTGACCGGCGGACGATGCTGCCGATCACCCCGGTGGACCGGGCCGCCCCCGCTCTCCCGCCGGCCGCGGTGTCCACCGGAGCCGTTCCGCTGCGCCGGCGGTTGACGGCCGGGCCGGTCGCCGTCCTGAAGATCTCCAGCGGGTGTGACCGGCGCTGCGCCTTCTGCGCGATCCCGTCGTTCCGCGGCTCCCACGTCTCGCGGTCACCCGACGACGTGCTCGCCGAGGCCGAATGGCTGGCCGGTCAGGGTGCCCGCGAGCTGGTCCTGGTCAGCGAGAACTCCACCTCCTACGGCAAGGACCTCGGGGATCTGYGCGCGCTGGAGAAGCTGCTGCCGCAACTCGCGGCGGTGTCGGGCATCGTCCGGGTGCGCACGGTCTACCTGCAGCCCGCCGAGATGCRTCCGTCGCTGCTCGAGGTGCTGCTGACCACTCCGGGCCTCGCGCCCTATCTCGATCTGTCCTTCCAGCACGCGAGCCCGCCGGTGCTGCGCCGGATGCGCCGCTTCGGTGGCAGTGGGCACTTCCTCGACCTGCTCGCCCGCGCCCGCGCGCTGGCGCCCGAGCTGGGGGCGCGATCCAACGTCATCGTCGGGTTCCCGGGGGAGACCCCCGAGGATGTCGACATCCTCGCGGAGTTCCTCGAGGCCGCCGAGCTCGACGCCGTCGGCGTGTTCGGCTACTCCGACGAGGAGGGTACCGAGGCCGCCGGGCTGACAGACAAGATCCCCGATGAGCTGATCGAGCGCCGCCGGGTACGCGTCACCGACCTCGTCGAGCAGCTGACCGCCGCCCGGGCGGACGCGCGGATCGGCTCCCGGGTACAGGTCCTGGTGGAGGAGGTCGCCGGTGGTCTGGCCACCGGCTGCGCCGCCCACCAGCAGGCGGAGGTCGACGGCGGGTGCGTCGTGCGACTGTCCCCGGGCGGCGCGGCGGATGACGGGCCGGAGCGCCTCGGGGTGGGGGATCTCGTCGGGGTGGGGGATCTCGTCGAGGCCCGGGTGGTCGCCACCGAGGGTGTCGATCTGATCGCGGAGTTCATCGCGGTGCTCGATCGGGCCCGTCCCACGGCTGCGGTCGCGCGGCCGACGCCGGACCKGGCGGCGGCCCTCGTGGGCCGGGGCGTCGCGGATGGGACGTGACGGCGTCGGGCGCCGACGCCAGGGGGAGCGCGGCGAAGGGCCGTCGCCGCTCCCCGCGGAGCCCGTTTCTGCCCCGGTGGTCCCCGCGGCCCCGGTGGTCAACGTCGCCAACCTGCTGACGATCACGCGGCTGGTGTTGGTGCCGGTCTTCGTGGTCTTCCTGTTCGCCGGGCCCGACGGTCACACCTGGCGGTACGCCGCCTTCGGCGCCTATGCGGTGGCCGCGATGACCGACCAGATCGACGGCTCCATCGCCCGCCGCTGGCACCTCGTCACCGACTTCGGCATCCTGGTCGATCCGATCGCCGACAAGGCGCTGACCGGTGCCGCGTTGATCTCGCTGTCCGTGCTCGGCGAGCTGCCCTGGCCGGTCACCGCACTGATCCTCCTGCGGGAGGTCGGTGTCACCCTCCTGCGCTTGTGGGTGATCCGCTTCGGGGTGATCGCGGCGAGCCGTGGGGGCAAGGCCAAGACCCTGCTGCTGAACGTCGCGATCGGTCTCTACGTGCTTCCGCTGGCGGGCGTTGCCGCCACGAGCCGGGCCGTGATTCTCGCGGCCGGCGTGGTGGTCGCCATGGTCACCGGGATCGATTACGTCTGTCGAGCTCTCACGCTGCGGCGGCGGGCCTCGCGGGATTCCGGCGGTGTCACCCCGCCGAGGGGCGCACCATCCACCGGCCTCTCGCCCGGCACCGGCCCCTCGGTGCGCCACCGGATGGCGGGGCCGGCCGGGTCCGACCCGTCGACGGCGGCCGGACCGACCATCAGGAAGACGGAGGGGCGGACCGATGCGCGCTGAGCTGCTGGCGGTGGGGGACGAACTTCTCTACGGCGACATCGTCAACGGCAACGCGGCCTGGTTGGGTCGGCAGCTGGCCGACGTCGGAGTGACCGTCACGACGTCAACGGTCGTCGGTGACGACATCGACATGATCGCCACGGCGATCCGGGTGGCACTGGACCGGGCTGACGTCGTCATCATGACCGGAGGGCTCGGTCCCACCCAGGACGACCTGACCCGCGAGGGCATCRCCGCCGCGGCCGGCGTCGGCCTGCGCCGGGACGACTTCCTGGAGTCGATGCTGCGGCGACGGTTCCGGGACATGGGCCGCGGTGAYGGTGGCCGGCGCGTGCCCCAGATGAACTACCGGCAGGCGGACCTGCCCGAGGGGGCACAACCGCTGCCGAACGGCACCGGAACAGCCCCGGGGATACGGATGGAGATCGGGACTGGCGTCGTCTACGCGATGCCCGGTGTGCCGTTCGAGATGAACGGCATGTTCACCRCCAGCGTGCTGCCCGACATCCTGCGCCGGGCCGGGCAGCCCGCGGTGGTCGTCCACCGGGTGCTGCGCACGGCGGGCATGTGGGAGTCGGCCGTCGCCGAGGCCCTCGCGGACGAGGTCGACCGRCTTGCCCGGATCGGCAATCCGCGCATCGCGTTCCTGGCCAGCGGTGGCCAGACCCGGGTGCGTATCACGGCCCGGGCCCGGGATCGGGCCGAGGCCGAGATGCTGATCGCACCGGTGGAGACCGCGGCCCGGACCGCACTGGGCGCCGGGGTGTACGGCGGTGCGGACGACTCCCTCGAAGGCGTGGTCCTGGGGCTGCTCGTCCAGCGGTCGGCGACGCTGGCCGTCGCGGAGTCCATCACCGGGGGGCTGCTCGCCGGGCGGCTGACCGACGTCCCCGGTGCGAGCGCCGCGTTCCGTGGCGGCATCGTCTCCTACGCCACGGAGGTCAAGGCGTCGGCGCTCGGTGTCGACGAGGGGCTGTTGGCCGCCGAGGGCGCGGTGTCGTCGAGGACGGCCGCCGCGATGGCGGCGGGGGTCCGGTCCCGGCTGGGCGCCACCTACGGGTTGGCCACCACGGGAGTCGCGGGCCCGCAGCCGCAGGAGGACAAACCGGTCGGAACGCTGCATATCGGCCTGGCCGGACCGGACGGCACCGTCACCCGGTCGGTACGGCTGCCCGGGGACCGGCCGCGCATCCGCACCTACGCGGTGGTGTCCGCGCTGGACCTGGTGCGTCGGATGCTCGCCGGGCTGCCGAACAGCGAGATGACCACAACCGGAGACGGCGCACCCTGATGCGCGAGACCAATCACCGGATCTGAGGTGCTTACACAGTTACAGTCCCGTCAACGAGGGCCCGATGGTCGCGGCGGTGGGTATACGGTGAACGCATCCCGCGGACGAAGGAGGAGGCTCGATGGTCCTGCTCCGACGCATGCTCGGCGAGGCGTTGCGCCGCCGCCGTCAGGATCAGCACCGCACGCTTCGGGAGGTGTCGTCGGCGGCACGGGTGTCGCTCGGCTACCTCTCGGAAGTCGAGCGTGGGCAGAAGGAGGCCAGCTCCGAGTTGCTCGCCGCCATCTGTGAYGCACTGGGAGTACGGCTCGCGGACCTGCTGCGCGAGGTGAGTGAGGATCTCGAACTCGCCGAACTGGCGGTCGCCGCGCGGGTCGGCGCGCCCACCGTGGTGGTTCCCGCCCGCGCCGCGGTCGTCGACCGGGCGGCCTGAGTTGCGCGTCCGGCGTCTTCCGGTGTCCTGCCACGTCGGCTGTCCCGTTCACGTTCGGGGTCTGCTCCGTTCATGACGTGCGCTCCGTTCGTGATGTAGGTCCCGATGAGGTAGGTCTCGATGTGTGTCTCGTTCGCGATGTCGGGCTGTGCTGGACGTCGGGCTGTGCTGGACGTCGGGGCGTTCTGGACGTCGGGTGTTCTGGTCGCATACGGATCTCTTCACGGGGCACGCCGCAGGGAGCAGATGTCTCCGGCGTGAGAGAGGTCGAGTATGAGTGCCATCCGCAGCCCGCTGTCCGACGGGGCACGAAGTGTCACCGGTGAGGCCCTCMAGGGCACGTTGATCGACCTGATCGACCTGTCCCTGTCCGCCAAGCAGCTGCACTGGAACGTCACCGGGCGCACCTTCCGTAGTGTGCATCRCCAACTCGACGAGGTTGTCGATCTGGCGCGTCGTTACGCGGACGCCACCGCCGAACGTGCCGTCGCGATCGGGGTCAACCCGGACGGTCAGTCCTCGACGGTCGCCCGAAGCACCCACCTGCCGGGAGTGGAGGTGGGGTACATCCCGGATGAGAAGGTGATCCGGCAGACAACCGAGGTCCTCGCCGGGGTGGTCACGAGGATGCGTACCCGCATGGACGCGACCGAGAAGGCCGACCCGGTCACCCAGAACCTGATCATCGAGATCGTCCACGACCTGGAGGAGCAGCACTGGATGTTCCAGGCGATGGTGTGAGTCCCGYGCCGGTGGCGGTTTGCCCTCCCCGAAAGGGCCCTCCCCCGAAAAGGGTTGTCTGGTGGCGGGTGGCGGGTGGCGGACCCCTCCGCGACTATCCCGAGATAGTTCTCGTGGCGCAGGTTGGTGCCGATCGTCGTTCCCGGGCGGACTCCCGGGCATGGCCCGCAGGGAAAGAAGATCACGTGAATACCCCCGCGTGGCCGGAGGACGACGACGGCTGGTCGGAGTGCCGGCTGGTCCAGGTGTGCAAGAGCTGCAACGGATTGGGCGAGCTGCTGGTGGTCTTCGCCACCATGCGCGGCGGCTTTGTGCCGGCCTGCCGGACGTGTCTGGTCTGCGCGGGACGCGGCCGCACGGCGCTGCAGCCGCCCGTCTGAGTCCGCCGCGGGGTAACCGCCGCGGCTCCGGCGTGCGACGATCGATGTATGGCGAATGTCGTCCGCAAGATCTACCGCTATCTGTCGGCCTCGGCGAACCGGAAGTTCGACGAGAAGGCCGACCCGCGGGTGCAGATCGACCAGGCCATCATGGAGGCCCGGCAGCAGCACGAGGCGCTGGTCCAGCAGGCGGCGCTCGTCGTGGGTAACCAGCGTCAGCTGGAGATGCGCATGGCACGCCAGGTGGACGAGGTCGCGAACCTCACCGAGTCCGCCCGGTCCTCGTTGCTGCTGGCTGACAACGCGCGAGCGGCCGGTGACCTGGTCACCGCGGCCGGGTACGAGGAGACGGCCCAGGCATTCGCCAGCCAGCTGGTCTCGGCGGAAGCATCGCTGGAGGACCTGAAGAACCTGCACCGCCAGGCCGCCGCGTCCGCCCAGCAGGCCCGAACCGCGGTCGAGGACAACACCGTGCGGATGCAACGCCATCTCGCCGAGCGTGCCCGCCTGCTGACACAGATCGAGCACGCCGCCATGCAGGAGCAGATGACCAAGGCGATGGAGGGGATGTCCTCGCTCGCCCCGGCGGGGGACACGCCCACCCTCGGGGAGATCCGCGACAAGGTCGAGCAGCGCTACGCGGTCGCTCTTGGGCGTCACGAGCTCGCCTCGCAGGGGATGGAGGCGCGGATGATCGAGGTGCGGCGCGCGACCATGGACGCCCGGGCCTCCTCCCGCCTCGCCGAGTTGCGCGGTGACATGGCGGCCGGGGGCCAGCTTCCCGCTGGCGCGGGCGGTTCCGCCGCATCGCCCGATTCCGCGGCGTCGCCTGGTTCCGCGGCGTCGCCTGGTTCCGCGGCCAAGCCCACCGGCGGTGGGACGCCGTGAGTCGGATGGCGGACCGGCCGTGACCGGCTGGCCGGGTTGGGACGGGGCGCCGGGCGGGGCACTGCGGCCGGCGTTGCCGGACTGGGTGCGTGCCGATGTCGAACGCCGGTCGTTGCTGCGGACCGAACGGCGCGCCGGGCGTGGCGTCCGGTGGGCGCGTCGTCGGGCGGCGGTGACCGCCTTCGGATGGATCGCCGTGGCCTCGGTGACGCCGGTCGCCGCCGTCGTGGACGGTTGGGGTTGGCTGGTCGTGGGCGCTGCGGCGATCATCAGGGCGGGTCTCGCGGGCTGGGAGACGGCCGTGATCCGGCGGGAGGACCGCGGGTTCGCCCTGCCGAGCGCTCCCGCTCCGCCTCCCTGGGCGTTGCGGCACTCGGCGGCCGCCGAGCCGTTGCGCCGTGGCGAGGCGGGTCTGGCGGCGCTCGTCGCGATGGCCCGGACGCTTGCTCCCGGCGCCGCCCGCGGCCCGGTGCGGGCGGCCGTGGCCGGCGCCGCCGATCTGGTGGACGGGCTGCGGGTCACCGCCATGCGGGTCGTCGCGTGTGAAAGGGCGGCCCGAGCGGTGACGTATCCCGCTCGACGAGCCGAGATCCTGGCGACGAGGAAGGACCTGGTGGCCGAAATGTCGGCGTCGGTGGCCACTCTGGACGACCTGCTGGCAGCGGCCAGCGAGGTCGTGGGCACGGTGGTCGCGTCTTCGCCGGACCTGGCCCGACTGACCCAGCAGATCGAGGCTCTGCGTGGCTACGCTGCCGCACTGCGTGAACTTTCCGGTTGATCGCGGATGTCGACGGTGATCCCGGGTGTCGGTTGCCAGCGAAGATTTCAGTTGCGATGCGGCAGGTGCCGGGTGAGGTGGCGGTCAGCCACAGCCAGATGTGGTCAAACGGCTCGTTGGCGACGACGGAGGCGCCGGACCACGCGGTGGTCTCGGTCCAGTGAACATCTCGTGCAGGGCGGCCGGGGCGATGTTCTGGTCGGCATCCCAGCACAGGTCCACGTTGTCAGTGATCGTGCCGGTCTGCTCGCCGGTCGACACGATACCGATCATGGGAATGAACCCGCAGAGCTGGCTGCTTTCCGCCCGGAGATGGGTGTCCTGACGGGCGAAGGCGACACTGCGGGCCTGGCCCCGCCAGTGCAGCGGGACCACGAGCGTACCGCCGGGGGCGAGTTGGTCGAACCAGGCCGGGGGCAGGTCCCACGGCCCGACTTATCCGGATTTTGATCTTGCGGCCGCGGCTGGGCGCCGTGGCTGACTGGAACGCGAGGAGGTCGCCTGTGGTCACCT
>NZ_MAQZ01000078.1:0-55694 GCF_001756285.1 Frankia sp. CgMI4 | reverse complement strand
CGAAAGCGTGCAGAACGCCCACTGAGGTCAGCGACCAAGGCGCTGTCGGCCGTCTTGCCCGCGAGAGACCCGGCGAGCCGCACAGGGTCGGCGACCAGCCACTCGTAACCGGCCGTGACAAGCGCACCACCGGACAGCGCGAGGAATTGGCGGCGACCAAGCGGTGAGGTCAACAGTRCCACCTCCCCAAGCGCGGCGGCCAGCCCGGTCGAACTCCACAGCCGGTCCAGACCCGCGTCTGCGGGCACCCCGCCCTCGGTCAGTGTAGGGACGCCGAGGTACCTGTGGTGAGGCTTCCGGGCGGCCATCGCAGGAGGACCTGGGGAATGCGTAGGCGGCGTTCCATGGGGAATGAGGCGCGTCCCGGGTCTGGGAACGGTGGCGCCGTGCGGGAAGAATCCCAGCTCGGCGTCCGTRTCCGCGTGCAGGATCGCACGCAGCGCGGCACGGTAGCTGGCCTGTGGCCAGCGGATGGTCCCCCGTTCGAGCCGTCCGATGTACTGAGCGTCGAGCGGGCTGGACTCCCCATGGAACACGGCCTCGTTCACGAGGTCGGCGAGTTCCCGGCGGGACATCTGGGCGCCAGGCACGGACGGTGACAACAGCCTTTGCCGCGCCTGGCGTAGCGCGTCGTTCGGCACAGAGGCGGGCACAGCTTCTCCCCCTTTCGACTGCGCTGACGGCGAGATCGTTGCACAGGGAGACAGACCCTGTACGCGAGCAGGGGAAGCGCGACGCCACGTGGGGAACCCTCCCACCAATCCTCCCCCTCCCCTCCCACGTCGATCCCGCTGTGGAGCCCCGGAGGCGTCATTCCTCCCCGCGGGATGCCCTGGCGCCCACGAACCGGCCGACGGATTGTTGCGGTGCGGTTCCGGACGGGCTTGAACTGGATTCGCCCGACCGGGCCGTCCCCCGGAGCCGCCCGGCCCCCAGCGTCGCCCCCACGGGGGTCGGGCGGCCCCACCCTGGAAGGGAACGAGCGCCATGGCCAACGAAGCGGCCTACACCGATGACGAACGACGCAAGCCCAACCTGAAAGGCGTCTTTGGCGTCGACCTCGACTGGATTCGCGCGGAACACAGCGACGACGCCGGAGACACCCGCATCGAGGTCGCGTTCGCGGGCGGYGGCATTGTCGTGCGCGACTCCAACAAGCCCTCGATCATGCTCCGGTTCTCGATCGCCGAGTTCGACATCTTCGCCCGCGCGGTCCAGGCCGGCGAGTTCGACCGGTTCCTCAAGAGCACGACGGTGCAGGTCCCATGACAGACCGACCGGCCTACACGGCGAGGGAACTCGCCGCGCCCGACATGAAGACCGTCTGGCACAACCAGGTCGACTGGGAGCACGCGCAGGCCAGCGACGCCGCCGGACAGGGACGCCTGGAGATCGCGTTCGCGGGCGGTGGCGTTGTCSTACGCAACACCAGGCGACCGGCGCTGATGCTCGCCTGCTCGTTCGCCGAGTGGGACATCTTCGCGCGCGCCGTCCAGACCGGCGAGTTCGAGCAGTTCCGCAACCTCCCTGCGCAGTCTGGTGCGGTGTAGGCCAGCGCCGGCCCGGCCCGATACCCCGGCCCGRTCGCGCTCGACGGCACCGACCCAGAACCTCACATGTCGCCCTCGGCAGGCAAAGGGAAGCGTTTCGAGGGGCGACACGCCCACCTGGTGGATGGGAGACGACACGAAGACGGCAGCGGGGCCGCTGACGCGGCTCACGCTGACCGGCCAGGCGGGACTACTGCTGCGCCAGCCCATGGCTGTGCGAACCCGCGAGTCCGAGCACGACAGGCCGCTACCCATGGTGAGCCCCGACCAGACGGACCTGGAGTTCATCCCAGTCTCACGCTCGGACCTGGCCCGGACAGCCGTCGAACTGCGTCGCTCGTAGCTGGTGAAGCAGGCCGTGGTCATCTGCCCGCCGGGCGTCTCGCCCGGCCGGACCGCGCTGGCGCTGGCCGTGGCCGAGACGCTGAGCACCAGCCAGCCGGGCAACGGGGCCGTGGTGACGTGCGCGATGGTCCCGCCCCTCGGCCAGGGGCGATCAGCGATCCCGCACGAGGTGTGGGTGTCCGCCGGCGGTGAAGTGCAGGAACGCCACGTCTGGGAGATCGTGGCGTGGTCGGACCTGACGCAATGGCTGGAGAGTCATCGTGGCCCCCGACGGTGATGTCCCCACGCTGGCGCTCCTGCGGCCTCGCCGACCCTGGCTGCGTCCTCGGCGGCAGGCATCGCGCCTTCGCCGGCGGGTGCCGTGGCTCGATCCGAGAACGCCGGTGGAGCGGGCGGCCGTCGAGCTGCTGACGCAGACACAGGACGGGGACGTCGGGCTGGCACAGAGATCGTCTCGTTAGCGGGGTGACGGGGGACGCGGGCCTGGCGATCCGTGTCCCCCGTTTCGCGTGTTCGAGGCGGCTCAACAATCAAGCTCGCCGAGCAGGCCGGGGCCGCCGAGGGCGCGCAGAAGCCCCTCGACGGCGCCGACGGGCCACAAGGCGACCGTCGAGCTGCGGATGCCGGCCACACATGGCCGGAGTTGGCCTTTCACTTCTGATACGGCGAGGGAGCCGACCCAACCGTCCACAGCCGACGCAGCGGCCCGCAGCCAGAGCCAATAGCAGCTGTTACTTCCGATACGGCGCGCGAGCCGGCCCGACCGTCCGCAACCGGCGCAGAAACTTCCCCGCGCTGGGGGCTGCGGGGGCGATGCGGCGCGGGCTTCTCTGCGCCCTCACTCAAGATACGGCGATCGGGAGAGCCGAACCGTCCGCCACCGTCAAGAGCGCGGTCCGGACCCGCACCGTCGGGGACCACGGGCCGCAGAAACGCGACGCGGACCGCTGAGCTGAGGCGGAGCGACCAGTCGCCGTAGCCGGGCCGCTACTTCCGATGCGGCGCACGAACCGGCCCAACGCGGCCGGCCCAAGGCGCGGAGGACGTGGGCGCGGGCGTGCCGGCCGGTCGGCACGCCCGCAGCTCCTCCCCACCTATCCAGCGCCGTGGGTAGCAGAATGGGTACCTTTGGTAGTCTGATGGGGTGTCGTCACGGGTTGCCGTTGTGGCGCCTGGCCGGGTGCCGKAGATCTTCGCAGGTGGCTACACGGATGCCTGCGCCGCGCTCGGCCTGCCCGCGGTGAGCGACGGCTATGTGGTGTGTCTGGAGTCGTCACCGGTGCGGCGGTGGACGGTCGTGACCCGCGGCGCGGACCAGGTGCCGACGGCGGACGCGGATGGCTGGGTCGAGCTCTCGCCCGCGGACCTGGGCCGCCCGGTGGCGGTGTGGGACGGGTGGCCGGAGGAGTTCGACCCCGGCCCGCGCTGTCAGTTCTGCGGCGACCCGGCTCCCGACTGGGTCTACCCGAGCGTCGAGGTGCAGGTCCCCATCGTCGGCACGTCGTGGGTAGGCGTCGAGACGCTGGACGCCGAGGTCGGCGGACGGAGCGACTGGTATGCGTGTAGCGCCTGCCGCCGGCCCATCGACGCCYCCGACTGGCCGGGACTGCTGGACCGGTACGGCGAGTTGGGAACACCGATCCCGGTACAGACGGCGTGGCGGCAGTTCTGGGCCCACCGGGCACCGGCCCGCGCCGCGCCACCCCTGCCATGGACAGCGGTGCACCGCCGCCGGCTCGCGCACGCCATCCGCGCCCACTGGGACACGATGTTCGACCGGACATCGATGCCGGTCCTCACGGCCACCCAGGAGCGCGACGCCGCAGCGCAGCAGGTCCTCGACGCGGCGCGCGACTATCTACAGCATCCGCCGGAGCGCGCCGGCTGGATCCGTTCCTACCCGACGTCCGGCGCGGCCCGCCTGCTGTGCGTGGAAGGCACCGGGTGGAACCTGATAGCCCGAACCGACGCCTCGGCCTACGTGCTCACCGAGGAGCTGCCGCATCTGATCATGGCCGTTGATCGCGGCCCGCGGCTGCCGGGGTTGCTATCGGGACTCGACGCGATCGCCGAACAACGCGACCCGCCTCCAGCCGCGAACCGTGTCGCCGACTCGTGAAACGGTCCGACACGGCAGCATGGATCGTGTCGTTTGTTCCGCATCGACCGCTGCGGGCCGCGAAGCTCGAAGGCCAGTCCCGGTAACGAGGAGAYCGTGTGACGGACGACGCGACGGCCCGCCTGACCGCCGATGTGCACCGGCTGCTGGAGCTGCTTGATCTCCTGCCTGTTCCCGATCTGCACGATCACCAAGACTTCTGGGAAGCCTTCGCCCTGGCGCATTGGGCACACTACAAGCCGTCCTATTATGTCGGGAAGCTGGCGGGCGGCATTGAGGCGCTGGACAGCGACCCCGCCGATGCGGCCCGCGCGCGGGAGCTGGCCGAGTATTGTCTGATCTTCTTCGACGGCGACAACTCCAAGCTGTGGACAGTGCTGGACCAGCCGCCGTCCGCCGGCCGCAGCGGCCGACGACTCGCAGCGTCGCTGTGCGAGGCCGCCTGGCGGATCTACGTTCCGTTGGAGTCGGCTCGGCGACGGGAGGACAGTCCTTCCCGACGGCGCGCTCAGACGATCTCCGCGCTCCGACGGGGAATCGACTGCGGCGACGAGCCCTAGCTAGTGCGCTGACCACGAATGTGTGTCGAGGTGGGGCGCGCGGTCGCGGTCGTCCCGGTATAGATCGCTTTAGCCCCCGGATGCTAGCCTCGCCGGGCATCGGGCCACACGGGGGAGGCGTTCGTGCACGGGATCGCGACAATCGACCGACAGCCAGGCAGCGACACCATCGCCGTCTGGATCACCAACAGGACAGAGYCGTCGCGGGCGCAGAGTGTCAACGCTGTCGTTATTGACGAGGTCAACGACCCCCGCGGACTTGAGAAGGTCAGGTTGTTGACGCGCTGCTGCGTTGTCCTGGCCACGGACGGCTCGTCACTGGAAGGACTACCGATCAAGGGCGATCACCTCACCGTCGCGGACCTCAAGGCCCTCGTCGCCGAGACCGAAGGGCATCAGCAGCGGATCGTCGCGGAGATCGACGCCTACAAGCAGCGCACCAAGTCCAAGACCCTCGTCTCGCCGACGTTCCTTGCCAGCCCGAAGATCGACGACTTCCCGCCAACCGCGGACACCCCGAGTCAACGCGCTCTGGCGACCGCGAACTTCGTCGCCAGCGTGTGGATGTCCTGGCTCACGACCGACGAGGAGCGGCGCAGGCGCACCGTCCAGCCGAAGACTCAGCTGTCGCCATGGATCATGCCCGAGGAACTGAACGATCCGACGGTACCGGACTTCCCGCCCGGCTTCGGCGGCAGGCTCCACGAGCAGCCGCTGGTGTGACGGTGCTCGACTACACCGCCATCGACTTCRAGACCGCCAACTCCTACCGCGGCTCGCCGTGCGCTGTCGGACTTGTCCGCGTACGCGACGGCGCAGCCGTGGACGAACGCCGCTGGCTCATCCGCCCCCCGGCGGCAGTCGACTACTTCGACGCGTTCAACATCATGATCCACGGCATCACCGAAAACATGGTCAAGAACGCGCCCAGGTGGAACCAGGTGCTACCCGCGCTCCTCGACTACATCGGCGACGACATCGTCGTCACCCACAACGCCGGGTTCGACATCGGCGTGATCCRCCATGCCTGCACCGTCGACGAGATCTCGTGGCCGACGATGAGGTTCGTCTGCACCCTCGTGATGTCCCGGCGGGCGCTGGCGCTGCCCTCCTACCGACTACCTTTCGTCACCGACGCACTCGGCTACCAGCTCGACGATCACCACGACCCGCTGGCCGACGCGAAGGCGGTCGTCGGGATCATCGGCGCCCTCGCGGCCCGAGAGGGCGCAGGCGACATCGACGCCCTCGCCTCGTCGCTCCGCGTGTCGGTCGGCAGGATGACCGAGGATCTCTACAACGGAAGCCTCTCGAACGGCGGYAACTACTCGCTGGTCCATCCTGACGTCAACCCGGATGCAGACCCGGACGGCTATCTCTACGGACGCATCGTCGTGTTCACTGGCACGTTGATGTCACTCACCCGCCAAACCGCGTGGGAGGAATGCGCCCGCGTCGGCGCGATCCCGGAACTCAACACGACCAGGCGAACCAACATCCTGGTCGTCGGTGACATCAACCCGACGGTCCTTCGCCCCGGAGCAAACCTCACCGCCAAAGCAGCCAAGGCGTTCGCGTTGCGAGCCAAGGGCCAGGACATCGAGGTCATGACCGAGGACGACTTCCTCCGCTGCCTCGGCGGGAAAGCTCTCACCTCGCCTCGACCGGACACGAGTCGACCTATCGCAAGCTCGGCCCACCTACCCCACTGACGTCCATCCTCATCCGTCGAGCCTGCTCACAGCGCTGCCCGCGTCCACCGCTGTCCACCATCGTCGGCTGTCCGGCTCCTCGGGCCGGCGCGCGGTCGCGCGTTTCCACGAAGGAAATATGTTCTCAACTCACGGCTGGCGGTGACGACACCATCGACTTGGCCGTATCCAATTCCGAGCCGGTAAGTATCAGTATCGAGGTGGCTGAAGTCGACTGAGGCTAATACTATCCCTTTCCAGCCCTAGCTGTTTTTGYGCGAGCAACGTGAGGACGCTTCGTCCGGTTCCGAGGGGAAGCGACGACGCGGAGTGCGCCAATGCCACAGGGATAACCGCATTCGGGTACAGGCGAGTTTGTAGTCGGTCTAGAGTCTCCAGGGTTCTTCGTAGCGTCGGGTAGCTCGCAATATCCTCCGAAGGCAGTCCGGATGAGACCGATTCCGATAGTCGTGGCTGCTCGTATGGTGGTCCGGCAGGTGTTCTTGGTAGCGTTACTACTAGCATGTCGCCATTAGTCGTCTTGTAAAAGAATCGCCGACCATAGAATTCGTCTTTGCCGTAGAAATGGTCCGCATTCTGGTTGACTATGTACCTGTTTATGTACGGCGTGTCTAGCACCATCACATGGCCGTCAGGAATGAAGTCGCTTACCGAATTCGCATGATCCGCAAAGCGTCCGGATTTCTCGATACCGACGAGCAGTGGCGGCTCTAGTTCTTTCAACCTGAGATTCGTGCAGAGGCTACCCCAATAATTCAACATCTGCGTCTTCAGTTTAGCTGTCGTACCGTAGAACGAAAGCGGTCCGTCGGTAATGAATATTCCCGCCCCGAGCAACTCGGGCCGTACACGAAAGAACCCATCGATGTACGACACCGAGAGGAGCCGCTCCGCGACATTCATCGTGCGGGTCAGCACCGTAAGGTTGGAGCCGTCTTCAGAGTACTCCTCGTGGGTGCGGAGCCAGTCGGTCGGATAGATCACCTCGCCGCAGGCGGTACATTTAGAACCTCCGACAGATGCGTTCTGTCCGCCATCGCCACAGCCCGGACAGCCGGAGGYACCGAGCGCGAGCGAGTTCAAGGGGCTACCTGGTGTACCCTGAATCGTCAGTAGCGCGTCAGTGAGAGAGAACGGATCGCCAAAATCGGTGATCTRCTGGCTATCGAACGACGAAGACAGCTCAATACGCCAGGAGTTCACGCCGTTCGCACCGGGCAGATAAACGTTGGAACCAGGTAGGACGCTGTTCACCGTCTGCGTGATTTGGGCGCGTTCCAGTCGACGTGCATCGACAAGCCCCATCGTCCGCGCAGTCAAGAAGTCTTCGATGTCGATGTAGGMGCCGGCAATCTGGACGAATCCAACGCGAACCGATGGATACCCAGCACGGGCTTCGACCTCCTGATTGGATCCATCGAAGGMGATGGCGTAAGTAGGAGGTGGACTGAGATCCGGTAGCGAGTCAAGTGAAATGCAACGCTTCGTAACTTCGGGCGGGTCCTGATCGCTGACGCTCGGGGTCGACCAACGGGCCATGGCATCGGCAATGACAGGGCTCCGCGCGGCGATCACATGTCCTAGGCGCGAGGCGTTCTCGTTCGTGTATGGCATTCTAGATGGTTACAGCCGAAAGACCTGCGGCGGCACGAGCCGCGTTAATCATGTCATGATCAAATTTTGCAACCTGAACCGGTACTATGAACTTACCGGAAAACGTCTTCATGCGAACAAMCCCTCGATCTTCGGCTCGACGGATATCTTCAGCAAATGTTGAGAAGTCGTAGTAATGGCTGAGCTCCTTCGTTTCTCGATCAGAATTGAGATGGGCAACCACATAGTTATGGGTGTTTGAGAGAACCCGCGGAYCGACGGAAGTTACCTCCTGAGTGGCGTATAGGAGACCGATTTCATACTTGGMTGCCTGTTTCGCGAGTACCACCCAAGGGTCGCGCTCGTTCTTCAGCGCCTTGTTTCGATCAAATAGATTATGGGCCTCTTCAACGACAATTTGAATTGGGAGCGGATCTCTCCCAGAGCGAAACCTTCGGTTCGCTTGTTCTAGCAGACCGTTTACGACGCGCTCACTCATGACCTGTCCAACTCGCTCGGAGCCGTGCGAGAGGTCGACGATGACGATGCGCCCCAGGGCAAGATCGGCGGCAACCTTTGAAACAACGTCGCCAGAAGCATTTGGATCGTGGAATTCGGTGAAGTCTTTAAGTCGATTAAGTACCGCAGTGCCACCGGACATGTCAAACACAGAAGATATATCTGCCCACGGCTTGCAGTTTTCCCAAGTTCGTAGATCTGTCAAGATCGCATCGTACGGCGGCTTGAGACCAGCACTGCTCTTCTTCTCTTTGATCCTAGCCGTCAACCAGGTCATTGTATCCTTCAGTCCTTCTCCTGTCCGTATTACTGCCTCGCCGGATTGCTTCGTCAGTGCGTTTGGGTGATCCGCGAGGATGGCGTCGGCCAACTTACCTGCCATTGCAAACTTAATTCCAGGCCACCTGGATGGAACGGTGAATCCGGCCTTGGCAAGCGTCGAGTAGAAGGCAAATCGGCCTCTGGCCGCGCTAGTCCTGATCTTATGATAATCTGGATCTTTATCACCGCCGGGAAAATCCTGAGGATTTGGATCCATGATCTCGGCCGACCGGAAGGCTACAGCGTATCCCGCGTCCACGGTACTGCTAAAGTCGCAAATCATATCCCAGGCAACGGGAAGCTCAGTTCGTCCAAAGAAGTTAGCGGTGAGYGGGACCTCTTGGGGGTCTTGGGGATCGGCGCCGAACTTGTAAACYTTCACCCAATCTGCGCCCTGGCCCAACAGACGCAAACCGGTCTTATCTTGTTTGTTAACATTGGCGTACTCGCCCTGCGGATCGAAAATTAGTTGGCCGATCGGGATGCCCTTTTCCCGAGAGTGCTTGAAGACGGCGGTACAGATCGTCTTGTTTGTATTTGACTTTCCCGCGCGAGTCATACCTAGCACGGCTGTCTTACGAGATATGAAATCGGTGACCCGTACTCTCACGGGTACCGAGTCCAAGCTTGCATCCTGCGCCAGACGACGCGTCGACGAAAAGCGGACGGTACCGAGCTCTATGAGATCGGGCACCGCCCCTGAGCGCAGCTCCTGCTCGCTGATCTCGGGATAGGAAGCAATGAAAGATAGAGCAATCGCGGATGGAGTGTAAACGAAATAACGCGCCCCCGCGTAGACGGTGTCGATATCGGCTCCGAACTGAATGAACGGCTTGCCGTCGATCTTCTCGACATAGAATGTGCCAAGTACGTCGCACCGGAACGCGGACATCTCGATTTGTCGAGATGTCAAAGTGTCTACGACATGCTCAGGACGCTGCTCCCGGATGTTGGCATCCCTCATAGCGGCGAGGCGGGTCGCAATCAGCTCGCCCTCGTTTGGTAGACCCGCCGTGCCCTTCACTCGCAGCAGGATTATCTCATCGCCGTCAAGAGGCTGTTGGGTCTCCTGGGTCGGGACCGTCGCAGCTGCCATGAGAAAGCCGTGTTTCGGGACTCCACCGCACTGGCGCTTCACCAGGTCATCGGTGATGACGACCGCGCTCTCATAGTCGAGCTGATAAACTCCACCGAGYCGCTTGGCTCCTGCAAGCAATCGTGTAAGCGGGCTTGCACCTGCTGCTGCCTTGCCTGCAATTCCTGTCAGAACCGGCGCGGTCACCCTCAACTCCTCTCGCAGCTTCGGCTGCTATTTAGCTTCTTGCTATCACCGTGAGGACGAGTTTGGATCTTCATCCAAGACCTTAAAACGGCCCGACTCGGGAAGATCCACATAGTTCGTGACTAGCAACTCGTCGCGCTCTGAGCGACTTGCCAAGCCTGCCGCCGTGTAGCGATGCGGTACGAGAAGGAGATGACGATCCATCCTGGATGGATATAATCCTCTCACGATTGGATTGTCGTCGTAGGAGAGTAGCCATCGATAYTGATCGGCGTTCCGCAGTTCCTGCGCGAGCTCCATATGGTTTTTACTGTCGAATGACCATTCATACAGGTACTCGGCCTTGTTTACATATGGAGGATCGAGGTAGACGGAAATTTCGGATGGATCTAGATAGGAAAAACTGGTGCGAATTCGAGCCAGTGTCGATCGCCAGTCCGAATTCCATACGTCCAAAAGGCGTCCAGTATCGGCCAGCTCACCGACGGCCCGTATTCGTCGCTGCAAACCTTCCCTACCGAACCGGCAGTCTATCTTATACTGGGATTTCTGGGAGCGGCCACCGATGGGACCGGCGCGACCGTGGAGAATACCCGAGAAAGTGGTCCGATTCAGGATCAGGCATTTTAGCGCGAGATCGCGCCTCGAACGAGGTCGCGATGCCCGCCACCAATCCCATCGGTCGACAGTTATCTTCTCTTCCCACATGCGATTGATCAGCCAGCTAGTGTCAAATGCCGCAGTATACCAAAAGGCTGCGACGAGGGGGTCGGCGTCGGCGAAAATGACGTGTTCGACGACTCCGCCCCCGGCCATCCGAAGAGCGGTGGTTGCTCCTCCGCAAAAGGGTTCCACGAAAAGGCGAGGCGGCGGCACGTTGGCCTTGATTATCGACTCAATGACGGTTGTGAGTTGCCGCTTCGCCCCTGGGTAACGCAGCGGGCTTAGGACGGAACGCTCGAAGAATTGACGATCTTGGAGCTCGTCTGGCTTGTCGAGCACTGTGCAAGGCGGCCAAGGCGTCCGCCGTACGGCCGGGGACGACTTCGGCATGTTGACGCGACCTCCCCGTGCTCCGCTGACGCCTGAACGTTAACGAACCGGGGTAGGAGTTCCGACATCCCCCCACGATCCGCCTGATGGAGGCTGAGCGTAGCGGATCTCTGACCAGCCAGTCGATGGACGCAGCAGATGATCAAGGAATGTTCGACCGATCCGCGGCGCTGCTGGGCCTATCGGGTGCTGGTAGTGATGGCCCGCCAATGCCGGGTTGCCTGACGTTCGCGGTGAGCCAGGAGGCCGCCTCCTGATCAGCTGCCACGAGATGATGGCCTTGACGCCCGAGTGGAGCTGTCAACTGTCTCGGYGGGTGGCCGGGCAGGACGCAGCGTTACAAGCTGCTMGGCGATCCAGTTGACGCGCGCACTGGTGGGCCTGTTTGGCGGAGTGTCGTGGATCTGCGGCCGGCGGTGGCGCACTGCCGCGCACGACACGGTCAGACGATCAGCTGGATGAGGTGTGACGCCGACGACGGCATCGACTACGGCCGCGTCCAGTTCGCCCGCCGCCCCGGCGGCCAGCCCGTGCTCGAAGACACCGAGTGCTTCGCCTTCATCGCAGCCGTAGACCCACGCGAACGCGGTCTGCGGGCGCGGCAGCCTGGTCCGATCGCGCTGATGGATGCCGCCACCCGGACGCGGTCGCCGTATCCAGGTGGCGGGATCCATCGAGCCGTGTGGAGCTGCGGTCAGGCCGCACGCTGCTGGAAATCAGGAGCCGTGGGTGGCATCGGCTGGGGCGGGTGCAGCCGTGTCGGGCGTCCGAGGTCGCTGTCGGCTGTGGAGCTGTCAGTCAGGGGCTTGGCGGTGTTAGGCCAGAGGCTGCCCAGTTGGCCCAGGCTGAGGCGACCGGTGCCGGGCCGGGCGAGGGGCAGCCAGCGGGGCAGGGTGGCGTCCAGATGCTGGTCCGGTTCGGCGAGGTCCGCGGCCGTGGTCGCGACCGGTACCCGCGCCGGGTCATCAAGGGTGCGCAGCGCCTGCGTGAGGACCTCGCGCAGGCGAGCTTCGCGGCGCAGGGTGGTGGTCCAGATCAGGACCGGCGTGTGGATACGGGTCGCCTTCGCGAGCCGGTGGTAGGCGTCGACCTTGAGGGCAAGGCGGCGTAGCGGTTCGGTGCCAAAGTCCAGTTCGACGAACCACTCGATCTCGGCGCCACCCTGCGCCCACCGGCCGTAGCCGTCCGGGCGGACGATGTCCCCGTACAGTCCCGCGCACCGTTCCTCTGACCACCAGGCCGTGAGCCGGCCGGGGGCGTCGGGCCGGCGGGCGCGGTGGATCAGCCGGGTGAACATCCCGTTGACCGCGATCCGGTGGGCCAGGTGCAGGGAGTGGGCGATGCCCATGGCCCGGTCGTGYTGATAGCCGATCTTCTTCGGGTCTAGGCCGTCCTCGTGCGCGAGGACGGCGGCGCCGGCGACGTCGAGGACGTAGTGCATGGGCGACAGGCCACTGACGGCCAGGGGCTGGAACCGGTCGAGGACCCGCCAGCGGTACAGCTCCAGCAGGCGGATGTTCGCCGACCGGCGGGTGACCCAGCCGAGTTCGACGATCTGGTGGGTAGTCAACACCCGGTGCTCGTGGATCATGCGGGTGATCCACCGGTCCCGTGGGGTGAGGTGGCGGGCCAGCCACAGTTGGTGCTCACCACTGGACACGATGCGGGCGGTGGGCCGGGCGTAGGTGCGGCGGCCGAGGTAGGTCTGCTGCGGAGGATTCGTGATCATGCGAAGAGGTCTCCCCAAAGAGGGTCGTCAGGCAGGCAGAGGTCGACGAACACGCAGGCAGGAATGGGCAGACGGCAGGCCAGGCCGAGGGGTGAGCGGGCTGTCGCGTCCGCGCCGGGACACCCGCCCGCCAGCACACGGGGTGTGCGCCGGTCCCACCCGCCGGGGCGGGGGCCCTCATCCGACGGCGGCCAGCGCACCTGTCTCGTCCGGCTCCGCCGGCCCAAGGTCAACCATGTCGACGTCGTCCGGCACGACCACCGCGGGCAGCCCATCCGCAGCCGGGTCATCGGCCTCCAGCACGATCGCGGCCGTGCCGGCCTCGGACACGTCGGCGTTGGGGGCGTGTTCTTCCAGCACCCGGTGCGCCTCGGTGCGTAGTTGCGTGACCAGGGCCCGTGCCTTCTTCGAGCCGACTTTCAGCCGCTTGCGCAGCTCGTCCGAGGAGATCGGACGGCGGTGTTCCTCCCAGTAACGGGTGTCCTCACGCCGCGCCCGGTCCAACAGCGAACCATCGACCACCACGGTGTTCGCCTGCTCGGGAGCGCGCTGCGCAGGAACCGCGCCCACCTCGGCCCGCGGGCTCCCACCTTCGGTTGCCACAGGCACCGCGGTGGACGCCGCTGCCCCGGCAGTCTCCGTCGGCTGGGGTGYGGGCTGAGGGATCGTGGCGCCCTGCGCTGCGGGATGGAAGGTGGTGGGGTGGCGCATCGCACGTAGCAATCCCGGGCCAACCTCGGACCAGCCGATAAGCAGCGCCGGGCCGGCGTCGAACGCGGCCTTGCCGTACTGGCCGGCGATCACCGGCTCGGCTACATTCAGCGCCAGGGTCACCACGCTGGAGAACACCAGCAGCCGCCGAGCCGGATGCAGCAGTTCCGGCGGCGCGCCCTGCACCGCCAGCTGCCGTGTCCCCAGCAAAAGGCCCACCACGGACAAGTCGACGGCAGGAGCCACCAAGGGGGCGACCCAGACTGGCACCCCGAGACGTAGCCCGAGCTGGAAGACGTTGCCGAACCCGAAGGCGAACGTCAGACCGACGACCACAGCCATGATCATGGTGACGAGAGTGACCGCCGCATCCCGTCCCGCCGCCGACGGCACCACAACCGGGCCGTCCACCATGGCGGTACCGCCCGCGGCCATCAGGCACCCGCCTTGGCCAGGGCCCGCGCCGCTACCGGCCGAGATCCGTCACTGGGCGTGATAGCCGCAGGTACGCGAGCCGAAACCACCAGGCTCGTCTTCGCCTGGCTTTGCGTGGATCCTGTCCGAGCCTCCCCGGGGACACGCGACCCGCCATGCCCGTCGGTTGCAACCCGGGTGCTCACGGGTCGGCCGCCCGCCACGGACCGGGTTCTCGCGCCAAGCTGTGTCAGCCTAGGTTGGGAAGAAGCGCGGCGGGCTGGAGACACGGGTGGGACGTGGATGGCGCGGATGAACTGGGAGCTGCGGACGTGTGCCCGCAAGGGCCACGTCACCTACCGTCCGGACGAGACATCGCTGGCCGAGCGGCTGACCGCCCGGACCGCCGTCGGTGTCAGCTGGCGGTGCCTACGGTGCGGCGACTTCGTCGTCGGGGAGCCGGCCCTGTCCGGACCGGCTGAGGACGCACCGCTGCTCCTGCGCGGACGGGCGCTGCGCGACGCGACGGTCCTGCGGCTACTCGCCGTGGAACGGATACTCCGGGCGCTGCTCATGGTCCTGATCGGCTACGCCATCCTCCGGTTCCGCCGATCGGAGGGGCAGCTCCAGCAGCTGTTCGACCGGGCCGTGCCCGCGGCGCGCCCGCTGGCCGACGTCCTGCGTCTCGATCTCGACCATTCCCCTACAATCGATCGCCTGCACCACCTCCTGCACACCCGTCCCCACACCCTGCTCCTCGTCGCGCTGCTGCTGTTCGGCTACGCCGCCGTACAGGTCGTCGAGGGGATCGGGCTATGGCTACTCAAGCGCTGGGGCGAGTACTTCGCCGCCGTCGCCACGTCGGCGTTCCTGCCGTTGGAGATCTACGAACTCACCGAGCGGATCACGGTCCTGCGCATCGGAGCGCTTGTCATCAACGTCGGTGCCGTCGTCTACCTCATCGTGAGCAAACGGCTGTTCAGAGTCCGGGGTGGGGCCGCCGCGTTCGAGGCCGAACGGCACGCGGAGTCCCTGCTCGAGGTGGAGCACTCCGCCCAGGCCGATCCGGCCCGTCCCGATCCTGCGGTACCGCAGGATCCTCGTCCGCAGGCCTTCACCTGAACCGGGCAGGCCCATCACCGGGCAGGCCCATCACCGGGCAGGCCCATCACCGGGCAGGGGAGTCCGGCTGAAGCTGCCGTGCCAGACGGCCTGGGCACCACTGTCGCCGATCCGGTAGACCTGCACGACCGAGCCGGCGGCGACGACCAGGCTGAGCACGGCGAGAACCGCCACGAGCACCMTCCGGCCGGGACCGGTCGCGGTGCGCGCCGGAGCCGTTTCCGTTCCGGTGGCGGCCGAGCGGCGTGCGAGCACCCACGACGCCGCGGCCGCGACGAACAGCCCGGCGGCCCAGGGCAGCAGGGTGTCACCGAGTTCGGCGTGCCGGCGGACCAGCTCGCTCGAGGGCACGCGTGCCTCGAGCCACTCCCCCGCATGGGTGGTGAGCGGCACGCTCACCAGCGCGACCAGAGCGACCAGCGGGGTGATGACGCCCAGCCGGCGCCGCGCCGCCGGCCACACCGCGGACAGCACCACCAGCATCGCTGCCAGCGGCACGAGGATGACAACCACATGCACGAGCAAGACGTGCGCCGGCAGTCCGTTGATCTCCGTTGGCCCCACGGTCGCTCCGATCGTCATCTCGTGATGTCCGCACCACGAGCCGTCACAGACAGGAGAAATCCCGCCCCGCATTACTACAGCAGTAGTAGTACTAATACTACTACTACTGCCTCTGTCGTAGATGAAGCGGGGCGACTAGGGACGCACCGTGCCCAGGGCGAGGCGGAAACGCCGGGGCCGGGACGGTCTCCCGCAGGGTGCGCTAGATCTCGTCGAACTCGCGTACCGCCCGGACATACCGGTGCGGCGCGAGCAGCCGCAGCCGCTCGGCCGGCCGAAACCCCAGCTCCGGCTCGGTGACCGCGAATAGCAGGCAGTAGGCACGCCGATAGGCGACTCCCGGGAATACTTTCCCGAGCTCGTGCCGACGGACCATTTCCGCAGTCGCCGCGGGCGGTGTGAAGCTTTCTCCCCCAGCGAGACCACGCACCTGCTCGGCGAGCCCGTCCTGCGTCAGGCCCCGGGCCTCACGGAAGCGACGAAGAGTACTCGGAGTCCAGCCCGGGTGCTTCGCGTTCGACATCGACGACCTCGTTCCAACGACCTCGTTCCGCTGCCCCGCCAGTTCTCCCACCAGCAGAGTAGTCAGACGGATACCGCGGACGGGCGACAATGTCGGAATCGAGCGCTGGACATCCCTCAAGGTCCGTTTCCTGTSCGGTCACCGGACTGCCCGGGTAATCGCCTGCCGGCTRCCCTGGTCAGTGCGGCCGACACGCGTTGGACTCATGACCAGCGGCTCCGCTCGGGCTGACGGGAGGTCCCCGGGTCCGGCGCCGCGCACGGGCCTGGCCAAGAACGAGCTGCCCCCCTTCGGGACCGGCCTGGAGATCTGGGTCGGGAGATCTGGGTCAGGAGATCTCGGCGAGCCCGGCGACCCGCGGAATCACCTCTTCACCGAGTATGTGCAGAGGCTCGACGTGCCAGACGTCGCGCACGCCACCGAGAACCGCCTGGACACCGAGTTCGGCCAGGTCGTTCAGCTCGTCGAGAATCCTCGCCACATTCTCCCCCCTCGGTCCGACGTCAAAGGAGAAGACCACGGTCTTGAGGATGTCGTCGTAGTTCCGACCCTCGCGTTCGCAGTGTTCACGCAGCACCTGGAGCTTGCGCGCCAGATCGGGACCGGGGAAGAGGTTGCACGCCTGTGCGTACCGGGCCACGAGGCGCAGCGTCTTCCTTTCGCCACCCCCACCGATCAGGATGGGTGGATGCGGCCGCGTCAGCGGCTGCGGCGAATTCAGTGGACGGGCCAACTGGTAGTACCGGCCAGAGAAGGGGCTCTCGTCACCGCTCCACATCCGCAGGCAGATCTGCAGCGTCTCCTCGAGCCGTTCGAACCGCTCGGCCAGCGGCGGGAACGRCAGACCGAGACCGACCGCCTCCTGTTCGTACCAGGCGGCGCCGATGCCCAGCCAGGCCCGCCCGCCGGAGAGCACGTCCAGCGTCGTGACGATCTTCGCCAGGGCGCCGGGCTCCCGGTAGACCGTCCCGGTGACCAGGGTCAGCAGCTTCGYGCGGCGGCTGTGGGCGGCCAGGAAACCCAGCGTCGTGTACGCCTCCAGCATCTCGTTCTCGGCCGGACCGACCATCGCGATCTGGAAGAAGTGGTCCATGACGGCCAGGTAGTCGAATCCGACCGTGTCCGCCACGCGGACCACCTCGGCCAGATCTTCCCCGAGCCGCCCGGAACCGTGCGGGGAGGTGAAGTCGGGTAGTTGCAGACCGATCCGCATGTGCGCTCCTCCCCCGCCTCCAGCGCGGGAAGYGGGACATAGCCGATATTTTCCCATCTGTCGCGCGGCGGCAGCCTCCGGCCGCGGCGACCATGATCGGGCCGCCCTGACGTGATGAGTCGACGACACGGCCACGCCTGCGCGCGGTCACCCCACCCGAACCCAACGCCACGCCCGCAAATCGCAACAAATTTCGATATATAAATAACAAGAGGCTGAGATGCACGAGAATGTAGGCATGCCCGGCCAAGCCTCCGTCATGATGGTCACATGAGGCCCGAGTGGCGGGACCTCCGGGGTGTCCGTACCCTTTCCCTCGACGGAGGTAGTCCCACTCCTCCCGCAGGACCGGTCGCCGTCGGCGGCGGTCGATTACTGGATCTGCGGAGTCGGCACCATGGCGGCACCGGAGAGGGGCCGGAGGGGGAGTCGCCACCAGCGCCCGCCCACGGCGCACCCGTAAAAGATCATATTTTTCGGCGAACCGGCCTTCGGCGAACCGGCAGGCAAGACGGCCGTCGGTGCCGCTGGTGTTGTCGCCGCGGCACCGGGCGATGGCCGTCGGCACGATGYCGGGCACGTGCACAGGTTTCCACCACTCTGCGGGGGGATGACCGGTTGACCGCCTCTCTCCCTCCCCCGTGCCGGTTCCGTCTGATCCGGATTGCCCAGCTCGTCCTGATCGTCGCCACGGTCTACCTGTCCGTTTCCGCGTTCGTCACCGTGCCCCACATCGGCAACGAGACCGGGTCGCTGCGTTACGGCGTCGCCCTCGGCTCGGGCCTGATCTGCCTGGCGCGGGCGGTGTTGATCCGCGGCGAACGCCTCCCCTGGGCCCTGCTCGGTACCGGGCTCATCAGCTACGGAGGCGCGACGATCTACTACAACGCGGCGGTCGCCGGCCGGCAGGACGACGACCTCGGGCCGTCGCTGGCCGATCTCGGCTGGCTGCTCTTCTATCCGGCGTGCTATGTCGCCGTCATCCTCCTGCTACGCAGAAGAGTGCTCCGGCTGCACACGAGCGTCTGGATGGACGCGCTCGTCGGCCTGCTCGGCGTGGCCGCGCTGACCAGCGGCATCGGCGTGGCGATGGCGAACGCGTATCCGCGCTACAGCGCGTGGACGATGACGGTGAACCTGATCTATCCGCTCGCCGACCTGCTGCTGATCYTGCTGATCGTCACGGTGTTCAGCCTGCTGGGCTGGCATCCCGGCCGGGTGTGGTGGCTGCTGGGCATCGGGCTGGTGGGCTTCGCGATAGCCGACTCACTCCTGCTGGTCATCGTCACCACGGACAGGGACCCCGGGTCCGGCCTCCTCGGCACGCTGTGGCTGTTCTCGGTGCTCATGYCGGCCCTGGCCGCCTGGCTGCGACCGCGCTGGCACCCACCGGCCAAGATGTCCGGCTGGGGCGTCATCGCGGTCCCACTGGTGCTCACCGTGATCGCGCTCGGTCTGCTCGTCCTCGGCGCCACGGTCCAGCTGCCAAAGGTCACCGTCGGACTCGCCRCGGCCACGGTGCTGACGGCCCTGGCCCGCGCCGCGTTCACCTTCATCGAGGTCCAGCAGCTCGCCGAAAGCAAGGTGCTGGCCCGCACTGACGAGCTGACGGGCCTGGCAAACCGGCGTGGCTTCATCGAACGGCTGACGAAGGCCGAGCAGCGCGCCACCGGGGTGGACACCTTCGCCCTCCTCCTGCTGGACCTTGACCGGTTCAAGGAGATCAACGACTCGCTGGGGCATCAGGTGGGCGACGCGCTGCTGGCGCAGGTCGGAACCCGTATCTCCGACGCCCTGCGTCCCGGCGACCTGCATGCCCGCCTGGGCGGCGACGAGTTCGCGGTCCTGCTCGAACACGCGGACATCGAGGCCGCAAAACGCGTCGCCGACCGGGTGCTGGCCGTGCTCGGCAATCCCTTCGACGTCGGCGGGGTGACCCTGCACGTCGGCGCGAGCATCGGCGCCGCCGTGTACCCCGACCACGCCGAGGACGCCCACATCCTGTTGCAGCGTGCCGACGTGGCCATGTATGCCGCGAAGTCGGGCCGCACCGGCGTGGAGTCCTACCGTCCCGGCTCCGACGTGAACAGCCTCGTCCGCCTCGACATGATCGAGTCCCTGCGCGCGGCGCTCGGCACCGGCCAGCTGGAGGTGCACTACCAGGTCAAGGTCGACCTCGATTCCGGGCAGGCAAATGCCGTGGAGGCCCTGGTCCGCTGGCGGCATCCCAGCCGCGGCCTGCTCGGGCCAGAGGAATTCGTCCCCCTGGCCGAACAGGCCGGTTTCATCCGGATGCTGACCATCGAGGTGTTGGAGACCGCCCTGGGCCAGTGCCGGCAGTGGCACTCCGCCGGATTCGACGTAGCGGTGGCGGTGAACCTGTCCGCCTCGGACCTGCTGGACCGTGGCTTTCCCGAACAGGTCAGCGGCATGCTCTCCGGCTTCGGGCTGAGCCCGACGGCACTCGAGCTGGAGATCACCGAGACCACGTTGATGCTCGACCGGGTCCGCACGGCCGCCGTACTCGGGGAGCTGCGCGACCTGGGGATCGGAATCGCCGTCGACGACTACGGCACCGGGTACTCCTCCCTGGCCAGGCTCTGGGAGCTGCCCGTTGACGTGCTGAAGCTGGACAAGTCATTCATCCAACGCATGGAGGTCGATGGCCGGGCCGAGGCGATCGTCCGTTCGACGGTCGGGCTCGCCCACGCGCTCGGCCTGCGCATCGTCGTCGAGGGCGTGGAGACCGCTGGAGCGATGCGGATGCTGCGGGATTTCGGCTGCGACCTGGCTCAGGGCTACTTCCTCGGCCATCCGGGCCCATCCGAGCAGGTGACCGAGCAACTGCGGCGACGGGCGCCGTCGGCTGGCATGATCGATCCGGAGACGATCGGCCGGACGGAGGAATGTCCCGGCGATCTCTCCCCGACGATGGAGAGTGYCGTGCTGAACGCCCCAGTCGCCCCGGATCGGACGCCGGCGGTCAAGTCGTGGCGCTGACGGCGCCGCCCCGCGATCTCGGCCCCACCGTATGGGACGGGTTCTCGCTGCTGAGCAGCCCCCGCCAGGCCCCGGTCGCCGTCGGCGGTGAGCTGGATCCGGCGACGTTGATCGGCGCCTACCGGGCCGGCGCCTTCCCCTGGCCGGCGAGCGAGGCCGACGGCGGCAAGGTCCATGAGGACGACGAGGCCCACGGGGACGACAGCGACGACGCGAGCAGCGGGACCCGCGGGGGCGGGGGGTGGCTGCGCGAGATCCTGCGGGCGGCGGTGGCCGCCCGACGCATCCCCCATCTGCCCCCGCACCGTCCCGGTGGGCTGGACCTGCCCTGGTGGAGCCCCGACCCCCGGGCGGTGATCCCGATCGGCCGGCTGCGGGTCAACCGGACACTGCGCAAGCGGCTACGTAACTGCGGGTGGACCACCACCGTCGACGAGCGCTTCGTCGACGTCGTCCGCGGCTGCCGCCGCGGCGGTACCTCCGAATGGATCACTCCCCAACTGGTCGAGGGCTACGCCGAGCTGCACGCCCTGGGCTGGGCGCACAGCATCGAGGTCTGGGAGGGCGACGAGCTGGTCGGCGGCATGTACGGAGTGGGCGTCGGCGGCGTGTTCGTCGGTGAATCGATGTTCCGCACCCGGACCGACGCCTCCAAGGTGGCTCTGGCCGACTTCGACGCCCGGTTCACCGCGGCCGGCGGGGTGCTGCTGGACGTGCAGATCGCGACCCCGCATCTGATCGACCTGGGTGCGGTGGAGATTCCACGGGCCGATTTCCTCGCCGTTCTGGCCCGCGTCCGGGATGCCGACGTCCGCCTCGACCGCGACCGGTATCCGGTCGCCCGCCTTGCCCCGCATGGCGCCTCCGGCGCAATGCGGGGACCCCTGGCCTAGGGCGCCGTCCGGGGTCTCCGTCACCTCGCCTCCGGCGAGCTTCCTGGGAGAGCCGTCGGGCGCCTCCGGCGCAATGCGGGGGCCCCGGTAGGAGCCTGTCTCGGCGAGGTGGGGTTCAGTCGCCGGCGCGGGCCTGCGGGACCGACACCAGGGGAAACCGCTCGACCGCCTCGGCCAGGACGGCCAGCAGATGATCGATCTCGGCGTTGGTGTTGGCCGCGGTGACCTGGATGCGCACCCCGACCTGCTCACGGGGAACGACCGGGAACGGCACCACACTCGCGAAGATCCCCCGTTCGAACAGAAACCGGCCCAACGGCTCGGCCTGCGCGGCGTCKACCAGGGGAATCTCTATGATCGGAAAGCCGCTGGCGTTGAGCGTGAACAGACCGAGCCCGCGCAGGCCGTCGAGGAACCGGCTGGTCAGGCGGTGCAGCCGGGCCCGGATGGCGTCCCCGCGTTCCGCGTTGACCCGCAGCCCGACCAGCCCGGTCGCCAGGGACGCCACCGGCGACGGGCCGGAGAAGACGTACGGGCCCGCGGTGGACTTCAGATACTCCTTCACCTCCGTGGGGCAGGCGACGAAGGCGAGCAGCGACGAGTACGCCTTCGAGAAACCGCCGACCAGGACGAGATCGTCGTAGGTCTCGCCGAGATGGCGGACGATTCCGTTGCCGCGGCTGCCGTAGGGGCTCGACGCGGCGGGATCACGCTCGCCGACGACACCGAACCCGTGGGCGTCGTCAACGTAGAGCAGGGCGTCGTGCGCACGGGTGAGCGCCGCGAGTTCGGCGAGCGGCGGGCCGTTTCCGGTCATGCTGTGGACGCCGTCGACGCACACCACCCGGGGGTGAGGGCTCGTCCGCAGCCGGCGTTCCAGCCGGTCGAGCCGGTCCTCGCGGAAGCGCGCCACGGCGGCGCCATGGGCCGCGGCCACGACCGCGCCGTCATGTGCCGTCTGATGGGCGTGCACCTCGACGAAGAGGGCCCCCTTGCCCACGAGGGCGGGCAGCACCGACAGCTGGATGTGGGTGATGGTCGGGAGCAGCAGCGCGTCCTCGGCACCGAGGAGAGCTGCGAGCGTGTGCTCGATGTCGTCGTACATCCGCGGGCTGGCGATCAGCCTCGACCAGCTCGGGTGGGTGCCCCAGCGGTCCAGGTACTCCGGGACCGCCTCGATGATCTCCTGGTCGAGATCGAGGCCAAGGTAGTTGCACGACGCGAAATCGGTGAGCCAATGATCACCGATCCGTATCCGGCGGCCGTCGATCTCGTCCACCGTCGCGTCGTAAAAGGGCGCGTGGCGGCGCAGGCGGTCCAGTTCGGCCCGCATACCCATAGGCTGATCAAGAACGTGTCGCCAGGCCGGCGATAACGCCGAGACAGGGGACGAAGGCAAGTCGGGACTTTCGTAGGTCTGCGACATCCCCGCGGCCTAGCCCATGCCCTGGGCCACGGCGATCGGCCGGGCGGGCAGGATGATCACTAGCATCCCAAACAGTCCAGATAGTCCAGATAGTCCAGATTCTCGGAAGGCAGTCGGCCCTGCCAGCGGAACCGRGTGCACTACCACCATCACCAGCCCTCAGGATCGCCGGGAACACACGTCGCCGGGTTCAGGGAACGAAGAAGCACCAACGGACCAAAGGAGTATTCAACACGTAAACAATAAACCTCAGGGCCCGGATAATTCCACAACAAGCGTGGTATGCCCCTGATCCGCGCAGCGGAGCCGGGAGATCGGGCGGACGCCGAGGCCACTGCGGACCGGGCGTCCACGCCACGGCCGGGGCGGATCCGACTGGCGGCCCGGGCGGCTCCCRCCGCCCACCGAAGGCCCGCCGCCGTGGTGTTATCGTCCCCGGCATGTCTGACACGGCGGCATCCGCGGCGACCTCCACCGCGTCCACGGCTGCGGCTTCCACGGCTCCCCCCGCAGGCTCGAGGCAGGCCCCGACACCCTCCGCGGCGACCCCGGAACCGGGTGGCGAGTCCCGGGCCGCGGCTTTCGGGACCGCGCCGCCGGCCGGCCCGTCCGGCCCGGTGCCGGCGAGCGGAGCGGGCACGGCGAGCGGAGCGCAGGCGGCGGCCACTCCCCGCGAGCGGACCAAGGAGGGTCCGCTGGTGCGCGCCCTGCCCTATTCCGGGTTCGGACTGTCGCGCTCGAAGACGCTGTTCCTCGCGCACCGCAAGGAGCCCGTCGACCCGGCTGGCTTCTACTCGCTGATCGCCGCGGACTCCGTGCGCCAGCTGATGCGGTACACATCCCTGACCGGCCAGCTCGTCCTCGACGTCGGCGGCGGCCCGGGTTACTTCCGCTCGGCCTTCCTCGACGCCGGCGCCCGGTACGTGTGGGTCGAGCCGGACGTCTCGGAGATGGAGGCCGGTGGCATCGAGGTTCCCGGCCGGGTCCGGGGCAKCGCCTTGGACCTGCCGTTCCTCTCCGGAAGCGTTGATCTCTGCTACACGTCAAACGTGCTCGAACACGTCCCCGACCCGTGGCGGATGTGCTCCGAACTGGCCCGGGTGACCCGCCCTGGCGGGCTCATCTTCCTGAGCTACACGAACTGGCTGTCCCCCTGGGGCGGCCACGAGACCGCACCCTGGCACTATCTGGGTGGTGACCGGGCGGCGGCGAGGTTCGAACGCCGCAAGGGCAAGGCGCCGAAAAACATCTACGGCAAGACTCTATTTCCGGTGTCGGTGGCCGACACCCTCGCCTGGGCGAAGCGGCGGTCCGACGTCGAGATCCTCGACGCGATGCCGCGCTATCTGCCCGACTGGGCGAAGGTGATCATCAGGATTCCCGGTGCCCGCGAGATTGTGACCTGGAACCTCGCGATGGTGTTGCGCAAGCGCTGAGCCGCCGGGCCGCGCGAGTGTCGGTCCAGCGGCTCCGGCCCGGTGGCTCAGAGGAGTCGCAACTGCTTGCCCGGTGCCGGCCGGCGCGACCGGCGCCGCCCGCCCTCGGCCGGGACGCCCTCGGCCGGGACAGAGGACAGCAAAGCCGGCCTGATGTCCGCAAGAAACGGTGAGGGACGGGTCGTCACGACCGACCCGGCGCGCCGCCGGCTGGCCGCCGAGGTGAGGACCAACCGATGCCTGGCCCGGGTGACGCCGACGAAGAAGAGTCGGCGCTCCTCCGCCTCGGCGTCCTTCGTGCCGGCGTCGGCGGTTCCGTCGGCGGTTCCGTTGACGCCACCGCCCGGGATCCCACCGCCCGGCGCCTCACCGGCCGGACCGAAGCGCATCGGCAGCAGCCCGTCCTCACAACCGACGATGATGACCAGGCCGTATTCCAGACCCTTGCTCGCGTGCAGGGTCAGCAGCGAGATCCGGTCCGCCCTCGGGTCCAGCCCGTCGACCTCGGCGGCGAGCGTGACCGACGTGAGGAAACCCGCCAGGTCGTTGCCTGCCGCTGCGGCGGCCGGTGCGAGCAGCTCCACCGCCAGGCGCAGCTCGGCCTCGGTCGGCACCCGTCCGCCGGAGAAGCCGGGAAACCCGTCGGACGGCACGGCGCCGAGCTCGCTTCTCCTCGCCTCGGCGAGATCGGTGGCCCGTGCCGCCGCGTCGCGCAGCAGACCCGACACCGGACGCGGGACGCCGGGACCCGAGGGATCCGTGGTCGTCAGGTCCTGCAGCAGGGCGAGCAGGTCGGCGACCGCGGGAGCGTCCGCGAGCGGGAGATGAGAGCGCCGCTGGAACRGGAAACCGCGGGTGGCCAGCGCTTCCATGATCGGCTCGGCCTGGCGGGCGGTCCGGTAGAGCACGGCGATGTCCGCGAAGGAGAACCCCGCGTCGACCGATCCGTCCACCCCCGAGTCCAACGCGTGGAACGAGGTACCGCCGAGCGCCGCGTCGATCGTGTCGACGACGGCGATCGCCTCCTCGGCCTCACTGCGGTAGCGCCGCAGCAGCACCGGGCCGTCGCCCTCGGCGCCCCGCACGGCGGTCAGGGTCCGGTCCGGGACCAGACTCGTGGGCGCGATCACATCGAGCGCCGTCCGCACGATGGTGCGGGTGGATCGGTAGCCGCGGGTCAGGGCGACCGGGCGGGCACTCGGGTAGTCCTGCTCGAACCGCAGGAAGAACCGGACGTCCGCACCCCGGAAGCTGTAGATAGCCTGGTCCGGGTCGCCGATCACGCACAGGTTGGCCGTGGGGGGACACAACAGCCCCAGCAGGCGGTACTGGAGTTCGTCGGTGTCCTGGTACTCGTCGACCCAGACGTGGCGCCACCGCCGCTGGTAGTGCTCGGCGAGATCCGGGGACGACCGCAGCAGGGTCAGCGGCAGGGTGATCAGATCGTCGAGATCGACCATGTCCCGATCGCGCAGCGCGGCGTCGTAACGGGCGAGCGCCCCGACCAGGTCGTGGTCGCGGATCGCCTGGCCGAGCGCTCGGTGCCGCTTGAGCTCGGCGACACCGGCCGCCACCCGCCGGCGCGTTCGGGCGTCGCCCTCACCGTGCAGTGCCGCGGCGATTAGCTCCACGCGCACCGCGTCGTCCGCGACCTGGACCTGCGGGCCCCGGGCGAGTTTCGCGTGCTGCTCACGGATGATCGTAAGCCCGAGGCCGTGGAAGGTCGTCGCGAGCACCCGTCCCGCGGCGTCACCCAGCAGGCCGGCTAGCCGTTCGGCGAGCTCCCCGGCCGCACGCCGGGTGAAGGTGACCGCCAGGCACTCCCCGGCCGGCACCCCGTGCTCAGCGACCCGGTGTGCGATCGCGTGGACCAGCGTACGGGTCTTGCCCGTTCCCGGTCCGGCGAGGACGAGCAGCGGACCGGACAGGTGCGAGGCTGCCAGCCGCTGCTCGGGATCCAGCCCGTCAAGCACCGACGGGGTATCGCCGGAAACCGGCGTGAACAGCTGGCTGTCGGCCACCGCGGCATCCCCCGGCACCACCGCGGCATCGGGTGCCGGACGCGCCCGCGCCGCGAGCGCCTCGTCGAGGGAGGGTCCCGCATCGATCCGGTCCTGCCCACCAGCCGCGCCGGACCCCAGGTCGAACAGGGTGCCACCGTCCCGGGCGAGCTCCCGGGGTTCGAACAACCGGATGACGCCGTATTCGCCGTCGAACCCGGCCTGCCGGATCACCTCCCCGCGGCGCAGGCGACTGATTGCCTCGACCAGCTCCGGCGATCCGACCCCAGCGATGTCCGTGAGCGGTACGTCGCCGAGGATGTCGAGCTCCGGGCCCAGACGGGAGACCAACGACGTCACCTGGCCCGCGACCGCCTTGCTCTTCGGGCCCACGCCGAGAATCTCCCCGACGACCTCCGGCAACGGAACCAGCGAGGTGACGTCGGGCGCCGTGACGGGGCGGTGGCCGGGCCGCCGGTCGGCCAGCGCCTCGACCCGGTTGAGGACCCCGACGGTGAGGCCACCGCCGCAGGTGGGGCAGCGTCCGCCGACCTCCCGGGTCTGGTCCGGCGTGAGGACCACCCCGCACTTGCGATGCCCGTCGAGGTGGTACTTGCCCTCTTCCGGGAAGAACTCGACGGTCCCCGCGAAGCCGTCCCCGCCGCGCAGCGCGGCCTCGATGGAGAAGTAGTCGAGGTCGCAGGTGAACGCGGTCGCCTCCCGGCCGAGCATCGGCGGGGAGTGGGCGTCAGAGTTGCTCACCAGCCGGTAGCGGTCGAGACCGGAGATCCGCCAGAACATCTCCGGGTCCGCCGAAAGCCCCGTCTCCAGGGCGAAGACCTCGTCGGCGAGGTCGCCGTAGCAGTCCTCGACGGCGTCGAACCCGGACTTCGAACCGAGAACCGCGAACCAGGGCGTCCACACGTGCGCCGGGACCAGATAGYAGCCCGCCCCGCCACCAAGGGTGATCTCCAGCRGATCGCGGGAGTCCAGGCCCAGGATGGGACGCCCGTCCGCGGCGAGGTTGCCGATCCGAGCCAGCGCCGCCGTGATCCGTCCGGCGGCCTCCCGGTCGGGAGCGTAGAGAAGATGATGGACCTTACGGGTCCGGTCGCCCCTCTTGTAGATCGTCGAGATCTCACTAGAGATCATGAAGCGGGTCGCCGTCCGGCAGGAGGCCGGTAACGTGCGCAGCACCTCATGCTCAAGATCGGACCGCAGCCGGAACAGGCCGGGCTCGGCCGGGACCAGCTTCGTCGCGATCTCCTGAGACCAGGCCGGATGGGTGAAGTCGCCGGTGCCGACGACGGCGATGCCCTTGCGTGCCGCCCACCAGGCCAGGTGCTCCAGATCGCAGTCACGACTGCAGGCACGCGAGTACCGGGAGTGAATGTGCACATCAGCGTAGAACCGTGACCTCACGGATGCGTATGTTGTCGCACCCGCCTCACCATGCCGCCGGCGGCACGCCGCAACCTCACCCGAACCCRCACCCGCACCCGCACCCGGCGCACCCCGCGGACGGGCTACCCCCTCCTGTCGCTCCGTCGGAGAGGGGCACGTCATTATGCGTAGGATGCCGGCATCCTGCCGACCTCGCGGACGGGGCGTCACAGATCGGTGGCGCCACGGATCGGGAGAGCGGATCGGGAGAACAGCGCCGACGGGAGGAAAGTCACGTGTCGACAACCGACGGACGGCGTTTCCCTCCCGGCGCGGGCGCCGGGATCTCCAGAGCGAGGTCCTGATGACGACGCAGACCGCCGGCCCCGAGCGGCATGCCGCCCTCGCGGACCGCTGTCACCGGCTGGTGCGGTTCCTCCATGAGGTCGCGGCGGCCCGGTCGGGCCGGATCCGGACCATCGAGGAGCATCCGCTCACGGTGTGGCTCGCCGACATCCCGGCCGGCGTGCCGCTGTCCGAGCACGCCGGGGCCGGCGAGGTGCTGCTGACCGCCCCCGCCGCCACCGTCCTACCCCCACCGCCGCCACCGCCCGCGATCCTCGCCGGCCAGATCGTGCTGCCCGACGCGGCCGGCGCCGATCCCGACCAGCCGCCGGTGTGGAACGGCGCCGCCGCCGAGCAGACCGCCGCCGAGCAGACCGCCGCGGCGGCGGCCTACCAGGCCTGGTTGCCGCGATGGCAGCTCTGGGCGACACGCGCGCGCGTTGACGCGGAGCGACGCAATCTGCACAACACGCTGCACGCGGTCGCGGCCCGGGTGGCCCAGGAGGGTGACGCGCTGGAACTCGTGCTGGCGACCGGCCTGCTGACCTGGCAGCCACCGGGCGGCCCCACCGTCCGCGAGCACCTGCTGACCACCCGGCTGACCTGCGACATCGACCCGGTCACCTCCGATATCAGGGTGCGGGTCCCGGCGGGGGCCACCACGCGCCTCGCCGACGGCCCGCTACTCGACGGCATCGCCGGCTTCCGCCGGGAACGGACGAACGCGCTGCACGAGCGCCTGCGGGGACGACCGTCGGCGCCACTGGGTCCGGACGACATCCGGCTGCTGCGGGACTGGCTGGCGCTGGCGCTCGACGTGCCGACGGACGGCTTCGAACCCGACCTCGCGCCGCCCGCGCCCGACAGCGCGTCACGCCCGCGGGTGACCTTCGCCCCGGCCTTCGTCCTGCGCACCCGTGACCAGGCCGCCCTGCTGACCTACTACGAGCGGATGCTCGACGTCCTGCGGGGTGACGGACCTCCGCCGCTCGGCCTCGTCCAGCTGGTGGAGACCCTCGACGCCGCCGACCGGTTGGCCTGGCTCGAGGCAGAGGGAGCGACGAGCGGCGCCGAACTCGGTGCGGACCCGCTGCTCCCGCTCCCGGCCAGTCCCGAGCAGGCCCGGGTGCTGGAGCGGCTTCGCCACGACAACGGCGTCGTCGTCGAGGGCCCGCCCGGCACCGGCAAGACGCACACGATCGCCAACCTGGTCTGCGCCTTGCTGGCGGAGGGGCAACGGGTTCTGGTCACCAGCCAGAAGTCGCAAGCCCTGCGGGTCCTGCGGGAGAAACTGCCCCCGGACCTGCAGCGGCTGTGCGTGTCGTTCACCGATACCGAGGAGGCGCGCGACGCACCGGTCGACCAGGCCGGGAACGCGGGGGCGGACCTGGACGGCCGGCCCGACGCAGTCTTCGACCCCGCCCCGGCCGGGGCCGAAGACGAAGCGGACGAGCTTGGCGGCATCGGCGTGGGTTCCCCCGAGCTCGCCGCGAGCGTGAGCGCCCTGGCCGCGGAGAAGGCCACCTATCACCCCGAGGCGCTCGACCGGCGGATCGTGCGGGCCGCCGCGCGCCGGCAGGAGGCGATCCGCGCCCGCGATGTCCTGGCGGACCGGGCCCGCGCCCTGCGGTTGGCCGAGCACACGGTGCATCCGGACAGCGAGGTGGCCGCGGGCTGGGGCGGGACGCGGGCGAGCATCGCGGCGCGGGTCCGGGCCGAGGCCGACGCGTCGCGGTGGCTGCCGCGGCCCGTGCCCCGGAGCGCGGCAGCCACCACCACCGCGAGGACCACGGCGACGGGGTCCGGGTCTGTCGGCCCTGCGCCGGTTCCCCCGCCGTTGACCGACGCCGAGGCGCTGGAGCTCCACGCCCTGCTGCGATCCGGTCAGGTGCGATCCGGTCAGGTGCGATCCGGTCAGGACGTCGGCGCGGACCGGTCCGCCKGCCCGGTGGTCGAGATGAGCCGATTCCTACCCGCMGAGCGGTTCGCGGACCTGGTGGCCACCGCCCGCGCGGCCGACGAGGCGGTCCGCCTTGCCCGCGCGGCCGTCCGTCCCGCGACCCGGGGTCTCCTCGACACGCTCGCCGCCGTCGATCCCGCGGTGGTCTCCCTCGATCCGCTACAGCAGGCGGTCGCCAGCCTCTCCCGCGCGCTCGAGGAGCTCGACGGGCGCGGGCAGCGGTCGAACAGACGGCACTGGGTTCCGGCGGCCCTCGACGACGCCCTCGCCGGCCGGGACCGGGTCCTCTGGGCGAAGGTGGCCGCGGCCACGCCGATGATCGCCGAGGCGACGCGGCACGTGACCGAGCTCGGTCTGCACGCGGTCGCCCTTCCGACCTCCGCCTCCCCGGACGGCTCCGCCTCGGCGGCCGACGCCGGCTCCCCGGCGGATCCGGGCTTCGACCCCGCCGCCCTGCTCGCCCGGGGGGAGGCACTGCGCGAGTACCTCGACGCCGGGGGCGAGCTACGGCGCAGGTTCCGGCCGAAGGTCCAGAAGGAGGCGGACACGCTGCTGACCCGGACGCTGGTGGACGGCGTCGCGCCGACCACCCCGGAGCTGCTCGATCTCGTGCTCGTCCGGCTCCGGGCGGAGGTCGCGGTCGAGGCCGCGACCCGCGGATGGGTCCTGGTCGGGATCGCGCCGCGGCCCACCGATCCCTTCGAGGTACGCCTGTCCCGGCTGGTTGAGGCGCAGGAGGCCGTCACGGAGATCCAGGCGATCGTGGCGGCGCGGAACCGGGTCGTGGCAATCCTGGAGGACATCGTGCCCGGCCGGGCACCGGCGATGGACTCCGCCGAGCGCGTCCGGGATCTCGCGGCCGTCATGGCCGCGCTGCGCCCGATGGCAGCCGCCACCGACGCCGAGCGGGCGCTGGGGGAACTGCGGGAGGGCTACGCCGGGCTTGCCACCGCGGCGGGCACGCCGTCCGAGGTCGCCGAGCTGGCCGGCGCGGTAGCGGCCCGCAATGTGGCCGCGTACACGCGGACCCGGGCCGCGCTCGCCACCACCATGGCTGCCCGGGAGGTGGCGCTGCGCCGGGACGAGCTGCTCGGCCGGCTGCGCGCGGCGCATCCCGACCTCGCCGATCTCCTCGTCTCGACGGCCGGCGCGACCCGGCCCAATGGAGCGGAGATCTGGCCGGCCAGGCTCGCGGCGTTCACGACCGCCTGGTCCTGGGCGGTGGCCGCGAGCTGGCTGACCGCCACGGCCCCCGGCGCCGCCACGGCCCCCGGCGGCCCGGCTGGACCACCTGTCGATCTGGACGCCGAGCTGGACGCGGCGGAGGACATGGTCGCCGCGGCCACCGCGGAGCTGGCCGGCGCCCGCGCGTGGAAACACTGCCTCGAACGGATGGGCGCCGAGCAGTCGGCCGCGCTGCGCGCCTATGCCGACGCGGTGGCGGCCAGCGGCACCTTCGGCGGCCGCCACGCCGAGCGTTTCCGCCAGGCCGCCCGGGAGGCGATGGAGATCGCCCAGACGGCGGTGCCGGCCTGGGTCATGCCGATCCGGGAGGTGCTGTCGACGATCCCGGCGGTGCGCGACAGCTTCGACGTCGTGATCGTCGACGAAGGCAGTCAGGCCGGGCTCGACAGCCTGTTCCTGCTCTGGCTCGCCCCACGGGTGATCGTCGTGGGCGACGACCGGCAGTGCACGCCGCCGGTGGAGGTCACGGACGAGCTCGACCGGGTCTTCGACCGGCTGGAGGCCCTGCTGCCGGAGGTGCCGGCGTGGCTACGCGTCGGGTTCACCCCCCGGTCGAGCCTGTTCACGCTGTTGCGAACCCGCTTCGGCGAGGTGATCCGGCTGCGGGAGCACTTCCGGTGCATGCCGGAGATCATCGAGTGGTCGTCGGCCATGTTCTACCGGGACGCGCCGCTGCTTCCCCTGCGCCAGTTTGGCGCCGACCGGCTGCCGCCGCTGGTGGCCCGGTTCGTTCCCCACGGTTTCACCACGGACGCGGGCCTCGGTCCACGCAATCCGGCCGAGGCCGATGCCCTGGTCGCACAGGTGCTCTCCTGCGCCGAGGATCCCCGGTACGCCCGGCTCTCCTTCGGCGTCGTCGTCCCACAGGGCACCGCACAGGCGGCGCTGATCCGCGACCAGCTGGCCGACCGGATGTCCGCCGCCGAGCACCAGCGTCGACGGCTGCGGGTGGGCGTCCCCGCCGACTTCCAGGGTGACGAGCGCGACGTCGTCTTCCTGTCCCTGGTGGTGGCGCCCGACTCGCGCATCACCCCGCTGACCCGGCTGGAGTACCAGCGGCGGTTCAACGTCGCGGCCTCCCGGGCCCGCGACCAGGTCTGGCTGTTCCACTCCGTACCGGTCACCGATCTTGACCCTCGCGATCTGCGGCACAACTATCTGAGCTACGTGCTGTCCACGACGCACCCGGCGGCCGGCGGCCGCGGCGAGGAGCCCCCGGCACTCGCCGAAGTGCCGACCAACCGTCCGCATCCGGCCTTCGGATCCCTGTTCGAACAGCGGGTCTTCCGGGAGATCGTCGGCCGCGGCTACCTGGTCACCCCGCAGGTGGAGATCAACGGTCGGCGGGTCGACCTGGTCGTCTCCGGCGGTCGGGCCCGGCTCGCCGTCGAGTGCGACGGGGACGTCGGCTCCGGTCCGGACGAGATCGCGCACGAGTTCGCCCGGGAGCGCGAGCTGCGCCGGGCGGGCTGGCGGTTCTGGCGGGTCCGCCAGTCCGAGTTCGAACTCGACGCCGACGCCGCGTTGGCCTCGTTGTGGCCGCGGCTGGCGAGGGCCGGTATCGCGCCCGTGAACACCGGGGCGCGAGGACTGCGGGACGAGGCCGCCACCGGCCTCCCCCGCGTCGAACATTCCACCGTCCGGGCGAGCGCCGACGAGGCGCTGCACCGGTGGCGGCCCATCGCCCTGTCCGATCTGGAGGGCCTCGACGACGCACCGCCGGACGCCGATCCGCGCGGTTCGGCCCGTGATTCGGCCCCTGCCCTCCGGCGAGGCACGGGCACGGCCCCGGGCGCCGGTGGGGGAGACTGCTCCCCGCGTGCCGAACGGGTCGGTCAGGCCGGCGGCCCGGTCACCCCGTCCGGTTCGAACGGCGCCGGCAGGACGTCGGGATCGTGATCGTCGTGGGATGCCTCGACACCTGCTCCGGCGCCCGGCCGGTCACGGGGTGTCCGGGCCGCCGGCTTCCGCGTCGATCGGGGGTGAGGCACCGGCCGGCTCGGYCCAGTGAATCCGCACCGCGCGACCGATCTTCTCGTCGGCCCGATCCGGCGTCTTCTCCGCGGCGTGTTCCGGATCCGTCGGGTCCTCGGTCTCCGAGTCGCCCACGCCGACGATCCGCACGAGTCCGGATCGCGGCAGTCGCGGCTTCGCGATCGGCAGTTCGGTGAAGTCCGCCCGACGGATGCGGCAGAACGCGCTCTGGGTGCCGGTGCCGAGCTGGCAGGCCCCGAAGTCGGCCGCGGCGGACAGGTAGGCGAGCGCCTCGGTCCGGTCGAGCCCGACCCGGCTCTGCAGGAAGACCACCGCCGACCGCGCCGCGCGGCGGACGGACTCGGCGAGGTCAACGTCGAGCCCCAGGGTGACCCAGGCCGTGTCGGTCTCGATGAACGGTTCCCGCAGCGCGCCGAGAACCGACCGGGCCGCCGTGTCACGCAGCACGGTCAGCCGCAGCGTCGCCCGTAGCGGGCCATCCAGGGCGGTGGCACCGATCTTCCCGTCCCCGAGGGCGTAATGCGGATCGCCGACGGCGAACAACGCGCCGCTCACCTGGACCGGCAGGAACAGCCGCGCGCCCGCGCCGAGTTCCCGGCAGTCCAGGGCGCCGCCGTGCAGACCGATCGAGGTGGAGGGGACGATCTTGGTGGTAGTGTCCACGCCGACCGCCATGATGCCCAGGAACGGCGCCAACGGAAACCGGGTCCTGCTGCCGTTCACGCTGGTCAGGGCGCCGAACAGGCGGCCCCGCCGGCGCTCCACCGCACAGAAGGTGGTAACGGTGCGGAAGCGTCRCCAATGGCGGGCGTCGGCGTCCGCGTCCGGCGGCCCCCCCTCGGGGAACTCCCCTGCAAGCAGGCCCGCGCCATGGCGGGTCGAGACGATCCCATACCGTGCGCGGGGATGCAGCGAGACCACCTCAACCCGCAGCACGTCCCCCGGTTCCGCGCCCCGGATGAACACCGGTCCGGTGACGATGTGGGGACCGTCCACCCCGAACCGGTGCGGGATACCCGAAGCGGYGATCGCCCGGGCGTCGGCCAGCACCTCCGACGGCGCGACCCCGAAACCGGCGAAGAAGGCGTCGGGATCGCGCCCCTGGTCGCAGAGGATCCCCTCTTGGCTGACCGTGTCGAAGGTGACCGTGGCGCCGGAGTCGATACTGAGAACCGGCCTGGTCAGGGCGTTCGGCAGCTCACCCCATCTGATGGTCTCGGGGGTGGAGGGCAGGTAGTGCCGTCCCTCGATCCTTCCTCGGCCAGGCTGCAGCGCCACCCGACCCTACCTGGACCGATGCCTGGTCAGCGGACCTCCGCTGGGCCGGATCGCCTGGGCGCGCGGCTGACCGACCCCACGGATCACGGCAGGCCGCGGACAACATACACGCGGACAGGTCTGGCTTCGCACGCGCGTCAGATTTCCAGCAGCATATGTCGGGAAGGTGACGCAGACGTTGCGATCACGGTCATTCCGCTGTTTCCGGGTAGGCGGTGCGGCCAGGGCCGCATCCGGCACGCCCCGGACTCGCCACCATCCACCCGTCGGTGCCGCCTCCGGCCGGAAGCCGCGGGACCGGTTGGTCCGGTCGGTCCGGCGGGCGGCGGGGTCGGGAAACTCCGCCTGAGGATGGAATATCTAGATCATCTAGATATTGGAGGATATGGCGAATGGGAAGTCACGGGAGACCCCCGGCGGGGGCGACGCTGCGCGATCTGGGCGAGTTCGGCTTGATCKAGGCCGTGACGGCGCGTTTCTCCCATGGACGGGACGTGCTGGTCGGCCCCGGGGACGACGCGGCGGTGCTGGCCGCCCCGGACGGTCGGGTGGTCGTCACCACCGACCTGCTGCTCGAAGGACGCCACTTCCGCCGGGACTGGTCGTCCGCGGYGGATGTCGGGCACAAGGCCGCCGCGCAGAACCTCGCCGACGTGGCGTCGATGGGGGCGAGGCCCACCGGCCTGTTCCTCGGCTTCGCCGCACCCGGCGACCTCGCGGTCGACTGGGCCCTGGCGATGGCCGACGGAATGGCCGAGGAATGCGCGCAGGCCGGTGCCTCCGTGTCCGGCGGGGACGTCAGCTCCGCGGATTCGATCATGCTCGGGGTGACCGCGCTCGGTGACCTGCAGGGCCGGCCGCCGGTCCTGCGCTCGGGCGCCCGGCCCGGCGATGCCGTGGTGCTCGCTGGTCGTCTCGGGTGGGCCCAGGCGGGGCTGGCCCTACTCACGGCGGGTTCGGCAGCCGGCGACTCCCGATGGGTCGACGACCCGAGATGGAAGGAACTGATCGCGGCGCACCGCCGGCCCCGGCCGCCCTACGCGCTCGGGCCGGTGCTCGCCGCCGCGGGCGCGCACGCCATGTGCGACGTCTCGGACGGTCTCGTGGCGGATCTCGGTCACATCGCCGTGGCCTCGGGGGTGTCCATCGATCTCGCGTCGGAAGCCTTCCTGATCGACGAGGCGATGCGGTCGGCCGGGGCCGCCCTTGATGTGGACCCGTTGCGCTGGGTACTCGGCGGCGGCGAGGATCACCCGCTGGTCGCCTGCCTTCCCCCAGGAGTGACCCCGCCGGCCGGGTGCATCGTGATCGGTTCGGTCCTGAGCGGCGCGGGATCGGCCGGCGCGGGGGTGACAGTGGACGGGAAGCGCCCCGTAGGCAGCGATGGGTGGGATCACTACGGGCAGTCCGCGACGGACGCATCCTGACTCCGGACACACCAAGGGACARCGACACCAAGGGACAACGACACCAAGAGACAACGACACCAAGGGAGAAAAGACACCGAGGAGCAGAAACATCAGGAGGCAGACGCCGGCCCGCCAGGTCGCCTCACGGGCGTAGGTCGCTCGAAGCGACATTTATTGGGTCCGGGGGCCATGATGCGGGCCGGCGTCACCGAAGCATAACCGACGGCCCGCCCGGGAGTATCCCCACCGCGCGGTGAACGATGGAACGATCTCGCTCTCGCCCTGATTGGCTGTAGCTACCGGACGTTCCCGGCGCCGGTCCGCCCATCCCGGAGAACACGCCGAGCAATCTACTCGTAACCGATCATGGACGGGCCAGGCCGGGATGCCCAGAGCGGGTAGGATAGGCAGACGGTGGCGGAAGGGCCTTATCGGAGGCCGAGAAGCGAGACCGTGGATAGAGGCGAATGGCCCCGTGACAGCACCGACGGTACCTGCGTCAGGACCTGACTTCGGACCCAACGAATGGCTGGTCTTCGAGATCTACCAACAGTTTCTCGAAGATCCGCAGAGCGTGTCGCCGGAGTGGCGCGAGTTCCTCTCCGATTACCACCCCGGCGCGCCGCCCGCCGCCGCGGGCGGCGCCGGGCAGGCCGCCACGGCGGCACCTAACGGGGAGGTTTCGCCGGATGGTGAGGTCTTCCACACTACGCCTGTTCCGGTGAAGCCGAGCACGGCCGCGCCGTCTACTCCGGCCGCGCCGGTCCCGGCGTCGGCACAGCCCGCCGGGCCCCCGAAGCAGGCGGCACCCGCCGACAGGCAGGCTCCGGAGGCGGCCACGCCGCTGCGCGGCGCCGCCGCCCGCGTGGTCAGCAACATGGAGACCTCGCTGCACATCCCGACGGCGACCTCGGTGCGGGCGGTGCCGGCCAAGCTGCTCGCGGACAACCGCATCGTGATCAACCGGCACCTGGCCCGCTCCAGCGGCGGCAAGGTGTCCTTCACGCACATCATCGGCTACGCGATGGTCAAGGCGCTGGCCGCGCATCCCGTCATGAACGCCTCCTACACGGAGGTGGGCGGCAAGCCGGCCGTCGTCCAGCCGGAGCACATCAACCTGGGCCTCGCCATCGACCTGGTGACCCCGAAGGGCCGCCAGCTCGTTGTCGCCGCCGTCAAGAAGGCCGAGACGCTGGACTTCACCCAGTTCTGGYAGGCCTACGAGGACCTCGTGCGCCGGGCCCGGACGAACAAGCTGACCACCGACGACTTCACCGGCGTCACCATCAGCCTGACCAACCCCGGCGGCATCGGCACCGTGCACTCGGTGCCCCGCCTGATGGAGGGCCAGGGCACGATCATCGGCGTCGGGGCGATGGAGTACCCGGCCGAGTTCTCCGGCGCGTCGGCGAACACCCTGGCGAAGCTCGCGATCTCCAAGATCATCACTCTGACCAGCACCTACGACCACCGCATCATCCAGGGCGCCCAGTCGGGTGAGTACCTGCGCCGGATGCATCAGCTGCTCCTCGGCGAGGAGGGCTTCTACGACGAGATCTTCCAGTCGCTGCGGGTGCCCTACGAGCCCGTGCGCTGGGTCGCCGACATGCCGGTCGTGCACGAGGGCGACCTCGACCACAACGCCCGGGTGCTGGAACTGATCCACGCCTACCGGGTGCGCGGCCACCTCATGGYGGACACGAACCCGCTCGAGTTCGCCATCCGCAGCCATCCCGACCTCGACATCATCAGCCACGGGCTGACCCTGTGGGACCTCGACCGCGAGTTCGCCGTCGGCGGCTTCGCCGGGCACCGGACGATGTCCCTGCGCGACGTCCTGGGGGTCCTGCGCGACTCGTACTGCCGTCGGGTCGGCATCGAGTACATGCACATCCAGGAACCGGATGAGCGTGCCTGGATCCAGGCCCGGGTCGAGCGGGCCGCGGAGCGGCCGGACCCGGCCGAGCAGCTGCACGTGCTGGAGCGGCTCGGGGCCGCGGAGGCGTTCGAATCTTTCCTGCAGACCAAGTACGTCGGCCAGCGCCGGTTCTCCCTCGAGGGCGCCGAGTCGACGATCCCCGCCCTCGACGAGGTTCTCTCGCGTGCCGCCGGCGCGGGGATGGACGAGGTCGTCATCGGCATGGCCCATYGCGGCCGGCTGAACGTGCTCGCCAACATCGTCGGCAAGTCCTACCGGCAGATCTTCGCCGAGTTCGAGGGCTACCTCGACCCGCAGACGGCGCACGGCTCCGGCGACGTGAAGTACCACCTCGGCGCCGAGGGCGTCTACACCGGCCAGGACGGCCGCACGGTACCGGTTTCGGTGGTCGCGAACCCGTCGCACCTCGAGGCGGTCGACCCGGTCACCGAGGGCGTCGTCCGCGCCAAGCAGGACATTCTGGACAAGGGCTCGGCGGGTTTCACCGTTCTGCCGGTACTCGTCCACGGCGATGCCGCGTTCGCCGGGCAGGGGGTCGTCGCCGARACCCTCAACCTGTCCCAGCTGCGGGGATACCGCACCGGTGGCACCGTGCACCTGGTCATCAACAACCAGGTCGGATTCACCACCTCGCCGGACTCCGGCCGGTCGTCGGTGTACGCCACCGACGTCGCCCGGATGGTCCAGGCACCGATCTTCCACGTGAACGGGGACGACCCGGAGGCGTGTGTCCGGGTTGCGGCGCTGGCGTTCGAGTACCGCCAGGCGTTCCACAAGGACGTCGTCATCGATCTGGTCTGCTACCGGCGGCGCGGGCACAACGAGATGGACGAGCCCTCGTTCACCCAGCCGTTGATGTACGACACCATCGCCAGCAAGCGTTCGGTGCGCAAGCTCTACACCGAGGCGCTGATCGGCCGCGGGGACATCACCCGCGAGGAGGCCGAGCAAGCGATGAAGAGCTACCGCGCGGAGCTCGAGAAGGCCTTCGCGCAGACCCGGGACACCACCCCGGCGAGCTCGTCGCCGCAGCCACGCATCATCACCACCCCGGAGGAGGCCGCCGCGGCGGCCGCGGTCAGCACCGCCGTGTCCGACGAGGCCGTGAAGAAGGTCATCGAGACCCAGGTCAACCTGCCGGAGGGCTTCACCGTCCATCCACGGCTGCGTCCCCAGGTCGAGCGGCGGGCCCAGATGGTGGAGACCRGCTTGATCGACTGGGCGCTGGCGGAGACCCTGGCCTTCGGAACGCTCCTGCTCGACGGCCGCTCGGTGCGGCTGACCGGTCAGGACAGCCGGCGGGGCACCTTCGGCCAGCGGCACGCCGTGCTGGTCGACCGGCACAGCGCCGCGGACCACACCCCGCTGCGGACCCTGCGCCACGGCCTCGACGGCACCATCGTGAACGACGGTGTCGKCACCTTCTACGTCTACGACTCGCTGTTGAGCGAGTTCGCGGCGATGGGCTTCGAGTACGGCTACGCGGTCGCCCGGCCGGACATGCTGGTGCTCTGGGAGGCGCAGTTCGGCGACTTCKCCAACGGCGCCCAGTCGATCATTGACGAGTTCATCACCGCCGGTGAGGCCAAGTGGGGCCAGCGGTCGGCGGTCACCCTGCTGCTGCCGCACGGCTACGAGGGTCAGGGTCCCGACCACTCCTCCGCCCGCATCGAGCGCTTCTTGTCGCTGTGCGCGGACAACAACATGACGGTCTCCGCACCCTCGTCCCCCGCCAGCTACTTCCACCTGCTGCGCCGGCAGGCCCTCTCGCCGGTCCGGCGTCCGCTGGTGGTCTTCACCCCCAAGTCGATGCTGCGGCTGAAGGCCGCAACGTCCACCGTGGCCGAGCTGACCGGCGGCGGCTGGCAGCCGGTGATCGACGACGGGTCCGTCACGGACCCGTCGGCCGTGCGCCGGATACTGCTCACGGCGGGCAAGGTCTACTACGATCTCGCCGCCGCCCGGGGGAAGCACGACGACGCCGAGCGATTCGCCCTGTTGCGCGTCGAACAGCTCTACCCGACGCCCGGGCCGGAGCTCGCGCAGGTCCTGGAGCGTTACCCGAACGTGACGGACATCGTCTGGCTCCAGGAGGAGCCGGCGAACCAGGGCGCCTACCCGCACATGGCCCTCAACCTGACCGAGTTCCTGCCCGGCGACATCCGGCTGCGTCGCATCTCCCGGCGCGCCGCCGCGGCCCCGGCCTCGGGGTCGTCGAAGGTGCACGAGCGCGAGCAGCAGGCCCTGGTCGAGGCGGCGTTCGAGAACTGAGCACGCGGCCGGCGGAGCGTCGCCCGATCCGAGGACCGTCCCGCCGCACCGGTGGTGTTCCCGGGCCGCCGTGCCCGGCAGCGCCACCGGCGTGCGGCGGCCGGTCCGGCTCGCCAGACATCCGCTCGCCAGACAGGGGGCAGCGATGTACTTCACCGACCGGGGGATCGAGGAACTCGCCGCGCGGCGCGGCCCGGAGAGCCTGACCTACGAGGGTCTTGCCGACTCGCTGCGCGTCTTCGTGGACCTGTATCCCGACTTCGAGGACGCGATCGACCGGCTCGCCACCTGGCTGGCCCGCCCCGAGGAGGACCCGGATCTCTAGCCCGCCCAGCCCCGAGCCAGGAGTCCCCGCACCACGACGAAGGGGCTAGGCGGGGGGGCGGAGTATCAACTTGCCGAAGAACTCACCGCCGAGCAGCTGCTCGAAGGCGGCCCGGGCATCGGCCAACGGGCGCACCTCGTGGATCAGCGGCCGCACCCCGGTCCGTTCCACGAATGCAACGAGATCGACTAGCTCGTCCCGGCTCCCCATGGTGGAACCGATCACCGACAGCTGGAGAAAGAAGATCCGGGTGAGGTCCGCCGGCGGGTTCGGACCACTGGTGGCGCCCGAGACCACGATGCGCCCGCCGGGGCGCACTGCCTTCACCGAGTGACCCCAGGTGGCGGCGCCGACGGTCTCGATGACCGCGTCGACCCGGCGCGGCAGCCGGGCACCGGGTTCGAGAACCTCGTCGGCGCCGAGGGCGGCCGCCCGCTTCCGCTTGGTCTCGTCCCGCGAGGTCACGAAAACGGTGTGCCCGGCGGCCTTGGCGATCAGCAGCGCCGCGGTGGCCACCCCCCCACCGGCTCCCTGGATGAGCACGGTGCCGCCGCCCCCGGCGGGCAGCCCCGCCCGGGAGACGACCATCCGGTAGGCGGTGAGCCAGGCGGTCGGCAGGCAGGCGGCCTCCTCCCACGACAACCCTGCGGGCTTCGGGATCAGGTTGCGCCGCGGCACGGCGACCCGCTCGGCAAGGGTTCCCGGGTACAGCTCGGACAGCAGGGTCCGCTTCGGGTCCAGCGTCTCGTCCCCCCCGCCCGCTGCCGGATCACCGATCACGCTGTGGACGATGACCTCCTGCCCGTCGGGGGTCACCCCGGCGGCGTCACAGCCGAGGATCATCGGGAGCCGATMCGCCGGCAGGCCCACTCCACGCAGGCTGAACAGGTCGTGATGGTTGAGCGAGGCGGCCCGCACCGTGACGGTGACCCACCCGTCGAGCGGCGCGGGTTCGGGCTGCTCCCCGATGGCCAGGCCGTCGAGCGGGGAATCGGGGTGGAGGGACATGGCGGCGGCGGCTAGCACCCTTCGAACCTACGGCTACTGGCGTGCAGACGCGAGCGAGGCCGACCGGCGCGGATCCACTCAGGACAACCGACAGGCGACGCCACGGACGAAGGGGACCATCCGGGCCGGCAACCGCGCCTGCCAGGCCGGTGTGCTGAACTCGACACCGTGGGAACAACAAGGGTGGACACCCAATGGTAAACAGGCCGTGGTGACCCACGAGGACATGCCCGACTCGCCACGCARAAACGGGTCGAGCCGGCGGCTGGGCTGGCGCCGCCGACACCCCGCGCCCGTCCCGGAGGCACCCGCGACGGTCATCGTGGACGGCATACCGGTCATCACGGTGGCTCCCGCCGACTTCGTGTGCTGCTCTTACAAGGGATGTGGGACCCTGCGCCCGCTCGCGGAGGCGGTGGAGAACCGGCCCTGCCCGGGATGCGGCCGGGTCTGAGACCCACGCGGGCTGAGACCACGCGGGCTCGCGAACGGCCCGGGAACGCGGCTCAGGACCCGTAGCGGGACTCGGGGGACTCGACCGTCAAGGGGGGGGACCCCGCGTGGCACGGGCCCCGTGGAGGCGTCCAGGGACCCCGGAGAAGGTGCACCGGGATCCCTGGACGCCTTGGCTGGCACGACGGCGATCAGCCGGCCCTCGTCAGCGGCGGGCCACCCCGTCCGCCCGCGCGGCCGCGGCCGTCGCCGCGGCGACGGCCGGGGCGACCCGGTCGTCGAACACGCTCGGGATGATGAGATCCTCGGCCAGCTCGTCCGCGATCACCGCGGCGAGCGCCCTCGCGGCGGCGAGCTTCATGCCCTCCGTCACGCGGCTGGCCCGGACGTCGAGCGCTCCCCGGAAGATTCCGGGGAAGGCGAGGACGTTGTTGATCTGGTTCGGGTAGTCGCTGCGACCGGTCGCCACGATCCGCGCGTACTTGTGGGCGACCGCCGGGTCGATCTCGGGATCGGGGTTGRCCATCGCGAAAATGATCGCCTCCGGCGCCATGGTGGCGACCGCCTCCTCCGGGACCTGCCCGGCGGACAGCCCGAGGAAGACATCGGCGCCGGCGAGCGCGTCGGTGATGGACCCGGCCAGGCCGGCACGGTTGGTCTCGGCGGCGAGCGCGGCCTTGCTCGGGGTGAGGTTGTCCCGACCGGCGTAGAGGATGCCGCGGCTGTCGCCAACCKCGATGTCCCCGATGCCGGCGGCCAGCAGGATGCGGGCCACGGCGGCSCCGGCAGCGCCCGCGCCGGACACCACGGCACGCAGATCACCGAGGGTGCGTCCGGTGAGCTTCGCCGCATTCTCCAGCGCGGCCAGCGCGACGATGGCCGTTCCGTGCTGGTCGTCGTGGAAGACCGGGATGTCGACGCGGTCCTGCAGGAGGCGCTCGATGGCGAAGCAGCGCGGTGCCGAGATGTCCTCGAGGTTGATCCCGCCGAAGCTCGGAGCGAGGCGCGCGACGGTGTCGACGATCTCCTCGACGTCCGTGCAGGCAAGGGCCAGTGGCACCGCGTCCACACCACCGAAGCGCTTGAACAACGCGGCCTTGCCCTCCATCACCGGCAGGGAGGCCGCGGGGCCGATGTCACCGAGGCCGAGCACGGCCGTCCCATCCGTGACCACGGCAACGGTGTTAGACCGCCAGGTGTAGTCGTCGGCAAGGGCCGGAGTCCCGGCGATGGYGGTACACACCCGCGCGACTCCGGGCGTATAGGCCAGGGACAGGTCTTCCCGACTGTTCAATGGAGCGGTAGCGTTGATGTTGATCTTTCCTCCGCGGTGCAGGGCGAACGCGGGATCGTCGTCGGACGGCCGCGGRCTGAGCCCGGCGAAGTCCGACGTGGTGGAACCGAGAGTCGGCTGGTCAGTGGTTGCGGTCACGGAGGTTGCTCCTCGAACGAGCCGCCGGCGGACCCCGCGACGATCGCGGTCTCACCTGGGCTGCGGCTACAACGTGCTCATACTCCCGTGCGGTGCGTGTTTCGCGGAAGAACAAGCCTGAGCGGTACCGCCTCATCGTGTAAGGCGGGCGATCGACCGGGTGTTGCCCGGGGTTGCTTCCAATATGGCACGCGCGGCCGCCCCTGCTCCCGACGGCGCTTCGCCGACGGCGAACCGACAACGAACGTATCGGCAACGGAAACGAAACATACCGCCACGGAGAGGATGCCGACGCCCGAGGGAAGCATCACGTGATCAGAAGCGGGGGTCTCCCCCGGCTACCGGCAACCCACCGACACGCCCCCCCGGGCCCAAAAGGTAATCCGTGCACAGCGATGCTTTCCGTCGTACTCGGGCGATGCCCATTCCGGCAATGACGGTAGCACTCCTGATGATTTCCGTCGGTGACCGGAACGACGGCTCCGGTGCCCCRGCGACGGCGATCTCCGGCATCCTCCGTCGACGGCTCCGTCCCTGGTCAGCTGCCCAAGGAGGTGCACGACAAGGGCACTCCGACGGTGTGACGACCAACAGTTCTGACGGTATGGCGACCGACAGTTCGTACGCGCTGAACGAATTCGTCGACACCGACGGAAGAACCATCGTCAGCATGGATATCGACCTGGCCCGGTCGCTCGCCGGCCTCCTGGCGGGCGAAGGTGCAACGCGCCCGGATCGCCTTCAATTCGGTTCCGCCATGGCCCRCGTCCGGTTGTTACGACATCGCTATGTCCTCGTTAACCGACACCAAGGAGCGGGAGAAACGGGTGGAATTTGTCACCTGCTTCGCCGCGGCCCCTCCGTCACGACCGGAGTCCGGGGCCGGCTCGGGTCCGACGCGTGGTCCGGCGTCCTGGGAGGCGCGGGACCGAACCGGTACCTTCGCACACGTGGAGATCAGCGAACTATCGGTTCCGGACGCCTGGGTGTTCACCCCGCGCCAGCACTCCGACAGCCGCGGGACCTTCCTGGAGTGGTTCCGCTCGGACGCTCTCGCCGAGGCGGTGGGGCATCCGCTCACCCTGTCGCAGGCCAACCACAGCGTGAGCCGGGCCGGCACGCTGCGCGGGGTGCACTACGCGCAGGTCCCCCCCAGCCAGGCGAAGTACGTGACGTGCGTGCACGGCCGGGTGCTGGACTGCGTCGTCGACATCAGGGTCGGCTCACCGACCTACGGGACGTTCGCGGCGGTCGTCCTCGACGACGTCGACCGGCGGGGCCTGTATGTCGCGGAGGGTCTCGGGCATGCCTTCATGGCGCTCACCGACGACGCCGCGATCTCCTACCTGTGCTCGACTCCGTATACCCCCGGGCGCGAGTATGGGGTCCACCCACTCGATCCCGATCTCGCGCTGCCCTGGCCCGACGATCTCGCGCCGTTGCTGTCCRACAAGGACACCGCGGCGCCGTCGCTCAAGGAGGCGGAGGCGGYTGGCCTGCTGCCCGACTATCGCGCCTGCCGGGCCCTGTACGCCGAGCTCCGCTCGGCGAGCGCCGCCGGGGACATCCGGTGATCCGGGTGGCCGGCCCCGGAGACGTCGAGGTCGTCCACCGCYTGGTCACCGAACTCGCCGCGTACGAGAAGGAGCCGGCCGCCGTCGCCATGACGCCCGCCGATCTCGACACGGCCCTGTTCGGACCGGTGCCAGCCGCGCACTGTCTGGTGGCCACCACAGACCACCTTGCCGGCGACCCCACCCCACCACAGGTCGCCGCCCCACCACAGGTCGTCGGCTTCGCGCTCTGGCACCCGACCTTCTCCACCTGGACCGGCCAGACCGGGATGTACCTCGTCGATCTGTTCGTCCGGCCGAACCACCGCCGCCGTGGCTACGGGCAGGCCCTGCTCACCACCCTCGCGACGATCTGCGCCGACCGCGGCTACCGGCGCATGGAATGGGCCGTACTGGACTGGAACGCCCCGGCGCAGGCGTTCTACCGCTCCCTCGGCGCGGGGCCGATCGAGGGCTGGACGACCTGGCGCATGGACGCCGACGCCATCACCACCCTGGCCGGCGTCGGGACCGGCAGCGCCGCGGCCGACGACCGCCTAAGCCGACGACCGCCTAAGCCGACGACCGCCTAAGCCGACGACGGCCTAAGCCGACGACGGCCAGACAGGCCGGATGCAACAGCTTACGATCACCCGACCTGCGGTACCCAGCGGCGGCTGGGTACGGTGGAGTCGGTGGCCGCCGCCCGGCCGCCGACGGAGCGGAAACCGTCCGCCCATGCGGGACGTCATGGTCGGGAGCGGAATACTCGACCCGTCGACGGGTGGGAGAGGAACCGCCGACAATATCATTATCTAATCGACCTTGGTCGGCAGGACACCCGCGAGGCGCCGTCCTCGCGCGACGCAGGCTCTTTGGGGGTAGGAACGTGGATCCGACGCCTTCGACCGGCGGCGCGGAGAGCTCCGACACCATCGACAGCCAAACCGCCCACTCGGGCGGCCTACGCGACGTGGTTGCGCTCACCCTGCCCGCCGCGAGCGCCTACCTCACCGTCCTGCGCACGGCGACGGCCTCGCTGGCGGCCCGCCTCGACTTCACTCTCGACGACATCGAGGATCTCCGGATCGCCGTGGACGAGGCGTGCGCCCTGCTGCTCGTCTCGGCCGTGCCGGGTTCCTCGCTGGACTGCACGTTCACCCTCTCGCCGGGGGTGATGCACGTCCTGGTGACGGTCGAGAGCCTGGACGGCGAGCAGCCCTCCGAGGACACCTTCGCCTGGACCGTGCTCAAGGCGCTGGCGGGCGACGTGCAGACCTCGACGGGCCCAGGGTCGCGGGTGAGCATCGCCCTGCAGAAACRCAGGGGCGTGCGCGCCGACCTCGGCGGGCCTCCGGCCGGCCACGTCCGAGGGTCGGGCGCGTCCAGAGAGACTCCACTGGGCGACACGGTAGGTACGTCGTGACGTCGACCGGGAGGACGCCGACCCCACCGCGCACGGTACCTGATCGCGACGTAGCCGATCATGACGTAGCCGATCGCGACCCGGTGTCCACGGTGGACCCGGTAGCGGCGTTGAGCCAACGGGGATCCGGGCTCGACGACCAGCCGGGGATCGACAGCGATCTCGGCCCCGAGGTGACGACCCAGGCGCCACCGAACCCGGCGGTGGACGGTCCGGCGAWCGACGGGGAGAGCGATCGGCCCGAGCGCGCGCACTCGCCCGACCGGGCCCTGGCCCGCACGCTGTTCGTCCGCCTCGCCGAGCTACCCGAGGACGATCCCGAACGCTCCGCCGTCCGCGATCAGCTCGTCCGGATGCACCTACCGCTGGTGGAGTACCTCGCCCGCCGCTTCCGTAACCGGGGCGAGCCGCTCGACGACCTCGTCCAGGTGGCCACCATCGGATTGATCAAATCGGTGGACCGGTTCGATCCGGAACGTGGGGTGGAGTTCTCGACCTACGCCACCCCGACCATTGTCGGTGAGATCAAGCGGCACTTCCGGGACAAGGGCTGGGCCATCCGGGTCCCCCGCCGCCTTCAGGAGCTCAAACTCTCCCTGACGAAGGCGACCTCCGAGCTCTCCCAGACGCTGGGCCGCTCCCCCACGGTGAGCGAGATCGCCCGGCATCTGCAGATGAGCGAAGATGACGTCCTCGAGGGGCTGGAGTCGGCGAACGCCTACTCGGCGGTCTCCCTCGACGCGCCGGACTCCGGCGACGACGAGGCGCCCGCCGTCGCGGACACCCTCGGCGTCCAGGACGAGTCCCTGGAGGGCGTCGAGTACCGCGAGTCCCTCAAGCCGCTGTTGGAGAAGCTCCCTGCGCGGGAGAAGCGCATCCTGCTGCTGCGGTTCTTCGGCAACATGACCCAGTCCCAGATCGCGACCGAGCTCGGCATCTCCCAGATGCACGTTTCCCGGCTCCTGGCCCGGACCCTGGCCCAGCTGCGGCGCGGCCTGCTCGAGGACGGCTGAGCGGATTCGTCACCCGGTCCCGCCGCCGCGCCGAGGCGGGACCACCGGCCCGAGCCCACCGGCCAGCAGCAACGCGACGACGATGACAAGGGGCACGACGAGCAGCGGGATGCCGTAGCCGTAGCGGCCGGACTGCACCAGCCCCCACGCCACCGGCAGGCACAGGATCTGCACGACCAAGGTGGGCGAGCGGAAGGATGYGCCGTTGCGCAGCACGCCCCCCGCGAGGACCGCCACACCGAGCCCGCCGACGATGGCGAGCACCCCACCGCTCTCGGCACGACCCACGTCGTCGATGTCCGGCCCGAAGCCGCGCAGCACCTGCAGGATTCCGAGGGCCAGCAGGGTCAGCGCCTCGATGGCGAGCAGGACGGACGCCACCCGAGTGGGCACGGACGCCGCGCGAGCAGCCTGCCGCAGCGTGCCGAAGCGGCCGGCCGCCGGCTGATCGGGATGACTCGTGGATCCCATATCCCTGACACTACGTTCCCGGGGCCGTCGGCGTTCCCGGGGCCGTCGACCGGTGCCCCCGGGGACCCTCCGGACGGTGTCCACCGCGCCATCACCCGTCGCACTTCGCGAGGTGCCCGCCGGATTCCACCGGTGTGAGAGTTTTCCCAGCCGGCGACCCGGATGACCGGGCGGACTACGGTGGAGGCATGCGAGGGCTGTTGGTCRTCAACCCCGTCGCCACTGCTACGACCGAACGTGTTCGTGACGTCCTCGCCAGCGCGCTCGCCGCGGACCTCGCTCTGGAGACTGTGGTCACCAAGGGGCGGGGGCACGGGGTGGAGCTGGGGGCCAGAGCGGCCGAACTCGGCGTCGACGTGGTGCTTGCGCTCGGTGGGGACGGTACCGTCAACGAGATCATCAACGGACTGCTCCAGAACGGTCCGGTACCGGGCGGCCCAGCGTTCGCCGTGGTCCCGGGTGGCAGCACCAACGTCTTCGCTCGCGCGCTAGGCTACTCCGCGTCACCGGTGGAGGCGACCGGCGAGCTGCTGAGCGCGCTCCGCGAGGGCCGCACCCGGCGGATCAGCCTCGGCCGGGCTCAGTACGGCGACGAACGGCGCTGGTTCACGTTCTGTTTCGGTATCGGCCTGGATGCCCGGGTCGTCGCGCGGGTCGAGGAGAAGCGTGGCAAGGGCAGGCGCAACACCGCCGGCCTGTTCCTGCGGACCGCGGCGGGTCAGATCCTCCACGGCACCGACCGCCGCGGTTCGCCCATCACCCTGACGACCGCCGACGCCGGCTCGGCCCCCGCCCCCGGGACCACCGACCCGGCGGGCGGGCGGGCCGAGGAGCACATCGCCTTCTGCATCGTCTGCAACACCCGCCCGTGGACCTACCTCAACTCCCGTCCCGTCCTCGCCTGCCCGGACGCGTCCTTCGACACCGGTCTGGACCTCCTCGCGCTGCGGCGGGTACGGTTGCCCAGCGTGCTGCGGGCCGCCTCGCGGATACTCACCGACGGCGAGGGTCCGCGCGGTCGCAACGTGGTGCGCCGCCACAACACGTCGCGTATCCGCTTCTCCACGGATACGCCCCTGCCGGTGCAGATGGACGGCGAGTATCTCGGGATGTTCTCCGAGGTGCTGCTGACCCACCARCCGCACGCGCTGCGCGTCGTCGCCTGACGGCTGCCCGCCCAGGAGAGTGTCCGCTCAGGCGTCGAGCGCCGTGGTGGGGGTCCCGTCCGGCCGGGACAGCGCCTGGTGGATCTCCATGGGGTCGTCGCAGATCGCCCCGGTGACGCCCGCGTCGCGGATCCGCCGGGCGTCCTCGAGACTGGTCACCGTCCAGGTGATCAACCGGATGCCGGCTTCGCGCGCCCGTCCCGCCGCGTCGGAGGTGCCGAGCACCGCGCTGGTGTGCACATGCAGTTCGGTGTGGCCCGCCGACCGTGCGTAGGCGAGGCCGCCGCTCACCGACATCCGGGGCATGGTGAGGAACGCCGTCGTGACCGCGAGGTCGGCGTCACGCACCGCCTCGATGGCGAACCAGTCGAACGACGACACCGTGATGCCGCCGGCACCGGCGTCAAGGTCGGCGGCGTCCGGCCGGCGGCCGGTCCATCCCCGGGCACGCAGCGTCTCGGCGAGCCGGCGCGCGGTCTGCTCCCGGGGGGCGTCGAAGTCCGGCTGCCCGGGCTGGTTCTTGATCTCACAGATGAGCCGACCGCGGCCATCCCACACGTCGAGGATCTCATCGAGCAGAGGGATGCCCCGGGCCCGCAGCGCCACCGTGGTCTGCCGGACCACGGCCCGGCCGGCGGGACGGGACAGCCGCGCGTCGTGCACGCAGACCAGGTCGCCGTCCGCGCTGCGCCGCACGTCGACCTCGACACCGTCGGCGCCCACCCGCAACGCGGCATCCACCGCCTCGACCGTGTTCTCCGGGCCGGGAACCCTGCTGCCACGATGACCGAGAACCTCCATGCCCCAACCCTGCCATCTCCGGCGACGCGAGCGGGTCAGATCGGGCCGGGATGACGGCGCGCACCGGCGCCGGAGCAGCCCTCAGGCAGCCCTCAGGCACCACAGAACGGATCCATGACCGACTGGCATGACACCGGCGGCTTGATCGCCGAGGATCCGGGCCGCCCACCGGCCGCACCGGTGACGATCGATGCAACGGAGCGTAACATCCCCTGGCAATCGGGACTCCCGTGGCACTTCGGCCATCCAGGGAGACGGTCGCCCCCCGTGGTCCGTCTGTGTCCTTGCCGGACAAGTGCAGGCCAGCCAGGCTGTGAAGAGGCTTGCAGGTTCTTGCGCCGCTGCCTGTTCGGGTGGGAGGGTGGCGAATGTCCGAGGTGGATGCACGTGCACCCGGGCTTACCGACACCCGGCAACCCGCTCTACGGCCGCCGTCGAGGCCGAGCAGACATCCTGCTCAATTTATTTTTCACCTCGGCACAACCGTAGCGGCTCACAAAGCGTCTCATGTGCAGTGTGGCCCGAGACGAGAGAGGGAGTTGTACGCATGGACTGGCGCCACAGAGCGCTCTGYCGTGACGAGGATCCCGAGCTCTTCTTCCCGATCGGTACAACCGGTCCGGCGGAACGCCAGGTCGAAGAGGCAAAGGCCGTTTGCGCGCGGTGCGCAGTCACGAGTGACTGCCTCAACTGGGCACTGGACACCGGGCAGGACTCCGGTGTCTGGGGCGGGATGAGCGAGGACGAACGCCGGGCGCTCAAGCGCCAGGTCCGACTCCGGGTTCGAACCGCCTGACCGCAGGACCGTCCCCGACGGCGGGCCGACAGCACCCGAGGAACCGGCACCACGTCCCGGGTCCGAACAACAACACCCGCTCGCGGCAGACCCTGCCCGCCGGAACCGGCACCACCGGATCCACCGGCGGACCGCAGTGGTCGCCGCATGAGGTCATGCCACAACCCGTACCGCGGCACAGGGGTGGCTGGCAGCAGCATCGGCCGTTCTGTCCGCGCGTCCGCCGCAGCAATGCGGCGCGACGCGGACGGGGCGGYCGTAATGTTTTCCGCCCCCGACCACACCTTCCGGCGATCGGGCCCGCTCAGGCGAACCACCGCCCGGGACGGTCCCGATCCGGCCCCCCACGAGCACGCCACATCGGCACGACGGCCATGGACGAGGGACACATCCTGGGGGATACCCCCTCCCGGGCACCCTAAACACTCAACTTTCAGAAAGTGGGATCGACAGGAGCGCCTCCGTCCCGTGCTCTGGACCGGCCTGGAGCCGGATGGTGCCGTRCATCTCGCCCAGCACCAGCTGGCGGACGATCTGCAGCCCCAGCCTTGGCGAGTGCTCGAGCTGGAAGTCCTCGGGCAGCCCGGCACCGTCGTCGGCCACGACCACGTCAAGCCGGTCCGCCAGGCGGCTGACCCGGATCTCGATGGAACCCGCCGAACCGTCGAACGCATGTTCTACAGCATTCTGCAGAAGTTCGGAAAGCACAAGAGCCAACGGGGTGGCGAGTTCGCCGGGAAGCCGCCCGAACGACCCGGTCCGGCGGGTGTTCGCCCGGGCCCCGGTGGAGGCCAGATCCACCGTGACCGAGGTGATCTGGTCGGCGATCTCGTCGAACGGCACGCTCTCCCCCAAACTCTGGGACAGCGTCTCGTGCACGACCGCGATCGAGGTGACCCGGCGCACCGACTCCCGCAGCGCCGAGCGCRCCTCGTCGACCTTCGTCCGCCGCATCTGCAACCGCAGCAGGGCTGCTACGGTCTGTAGATTGTTCTTGACCCTGTGATGAATCTCACGGATCGTCGCGTCCTTACTCAGCAGCAGCGCCTCGCGGCGACGCAGTTCGGAGACGTCCCGGACGAGCACCAGCACCTCCCGGGTCGCCCCGGGGAAGAGCGGGATCGCCCGCAGAAGTACCACCGTGCTCCCGACCGCGGCTTCCACCTCCACCGGCCGGCGCCGGCCGAGCGCGTGCCAGACCGCCGGGGTCGTGGCGGACAGGTTCAGCGCCCGGTGCACGGAGCGGAGGTCCTCGCCCGTGACATTGCCGGTGTAGCCAAGCCGGCGGTACGCCGAGAGCGCGTTCGGACTCGCGAAGATCACCTTCCCGGCGCCGTCGAGCCGCATCATGCCGTCGCCCACCCGGGGGGACTCGGGAAGCTCCGCCGAGCTGCCGCGGAACGGAAAGGCGCCCTCGGCGATCATCAGGGCCAGGTTGTTGGCACCCTGCAGATAAGCCGACTCCAGCGCGCTCGGCGTCCGGGTGGTCGCGAGGTTGGTGTCCCGGGCAAGGACGGCGATCACCTCGTCACCCCGCCGGACCGGGATCGCCTCCGTCCGCACCGGGACCCCACCGTCCCACTCGGGCTCGCCCTCCCGCGCGATCCGGTGTTCCCGCCAGGCGTTCTGGACCACCCAGCGATTGATCACGACGCTGCCGACCTCGTCGTTGTGGTACGCGGTCGGACCGGTGGTGGGACGGACCTGGGCCACGACGAGGAATTCGGCTCCGCTGGCGTGGCCGCCCCGGCTGGCCCCCGAGCCGGAGCGGACAGGCACGAGCAGCAACAGATCAGCGAAGGAGAGGTCGGCGAGCAGAGCCCAGTCCGCGACGAGCGCGTGCAGGTGGTCGATGCCGTCGTCGCTGAGATCCGTGCTCGCGCGCAGCATGTCGGCGAGGGTTCCCACGGCTCGCAGACTGCCAGACCGGCCGGGTTCGTGAGGTGGCGGGCACCCCATCACAGTGGCCGATACCCGTACGCTGGCCGTCGTGACCGTCGATGACGTCGAGGCTGCCGCGCCGCTCGCCTGGCTCACGGACCACGCCCGGGCCCGGGCCGCCGCCGGGCTGCGCCGCGAGCTACGCCCGCGGGGCGGCCCGGACAAACCGGGCGCAAGCGTGCTCGTCGATCTCGCGGGCAACGACTACCTCGGGCTCGGCCGTCATCCGGCGGTCGTCGGCGGCGGGATCCGCGCCCTGCGCGCCTGGGGTGCCGGGGCCACCGGGAGTCGGCTCATGACCGGGACGACCACGTTGCACGGGGAGCTGGAGAACGCGCTCGCCGCGCACGCCGGATTCGCCTCGGCCCTGGTCTTCTCCTCCGGCTACACGGCGAACCTCGCGGTGGTCACCGCCCTGGCCGGCCCCGGCGACCTGGTCGTCTCGGACGCGCTGAACCACGCCTCGATCGTGGACGCCTGCCGGCTGTCCCGGGCGGACGTCGTCGTGACACCGCATGCCGATGTGGMCGCGGTCGCGGCGGCCCTCGCCGGACGCCCCTGGCGACGGGCACTCGTCGTGACCGAGTCGGTGTTCTCCGCGGACGGCGATCTCGCCCCGCTGACCGAACTGCACGAGGCCGCCCGGGCCCACGGAGCGGTCCTGGTCGTTGACGAGGCCCATGCGCTCGGGGTGGTCGGGCCCGCCGGTCGGGGGGCACTCGCCGCCACGGGCCTTGCCGGGGAGCCGGACGTGGTGGCGACGGCCACCCTGTCCAAGGCGCTGGGCGGCCAGGGCGGCGCGGTGCTGGGCGAGGCGGCCGTGCGCGATCACCTCATCGACACCGCCCGCAGCTTCATCTTCGATACCGGCCTCGCCCCGGCGAACGTGGGCAGCGCGCTGGCCGCCCTGGAGTTTCTGGGGGCCCACCCGGAGCTGCCCGGCACCGTCCGGCGCCGGGCCCGTCAGCTCGCCGGCCTGACCGGCGCGCCGGATCCCGCCGGGGCCGTCGTTTCAGTGATCATTGGGGATCCCGAACCCGCGATCGCGGCCGCGACGACCTGCCGCGGGCACGGGGTGGCCGTCGGCTGCTTCCGGCCACCGACGGTGCCGGTCGGGACCAGCCGGCTGCGCCTCGCCGCCCGGGCCGATCTCACCGATGCCGACCTCGCGATCGTCACCAACGCGCTGGCCGCCGCCGGGGTCCTGGCCCGATGACAGCCCTGGCCCGATGACAGCCCTGGCCCGATGACAGCCCTGGTGGTGACCGGGACCGGCACCGGGGTCGGCAAGACGGTGGTGACGGCCGCGATCGGCGCGCTCGCGCACGACCGACACCACGCGGTCGCGGTGGTGAAACCGGCCCAGACCGGTGTCGGCCCCGGCGAGTTGGGTGACGTCGACCTCGTCCGCGATCTGACCGGGATCACCGACGTCCACGAGCTGGCCCGCTACCCCGACCCGCTCGCTCCGGCCACCGCCGCCCGCAGGTCCGGGCACCGGGCCGTCGACCTCGACGAGCTCGCCGCCCGGATCGGCACCCTCGCCGACAGCCGCGATCTCGTCCTCGTCGAGGGCGCCGGCGGCCTGCTGGTCCGCTACGACGCGGGCGGCGCCACCCTCGCCGACCTCGCCCGGGTGCTGCGGGCGCCGGTGCTCGTCGTGACCGCCGCGGGCCTGGGCGCTCTGAACGACACGGCGCTGACCCTGGAGGCGCTGGCGCACCGCGGCCTGGACCTCGCCGGCGTGGTGGTCGGGTCCTGGCCGGCCGAACCGGATCTGGCCTGCCGGTGCAACCTCATCGACCTGGAAAGCCTGGCCGCCCGGCCGCTGGCCGGCGTCCTTCCGGCGGGAGCCGGCCTGCTGGCCCGGCTCGAGTTCCTGGCCGTGGCGCGTGCCTCGCTGCAACCGGCACTTGGCGGCACGTTCCGTGCCCAGGAGTTCAGAGCTCGCTACGAGACGTAACCACCATGCTCGATAGTCTTCGGGGCTCGATGGTGTTCGGGAATCCGGCCCCACATCCGCGCGCCGGTTCGACAATGGATGCGCATGCACCTGGGTGCATGCGCATCAGTCCCGACCACGATGCCCACCGCACCCACGCACCCACGCACCCACCGCACCCGTCGACCCTTGTCTGGAGACCCCTGTGACTGCATCCGTGACCACGTCCGTGACCGCGCACCCCACCGCACCTGCACCTGCGTCGCAGCGGCCGCCGGCGGACCAGGACGGTGCCGACATCCTCACCGTGGCACGGCGCGAGGTCCTCGATGGCGGACGGGGGCTGGACGAGGCCGGCGTGCTCGCCGTGCTCCGGCTCCCGGACGAGACGCTGACCGATCTGCTCGCCCTGGCCCACGAGGTGCGGATGCGCTGGTGTGGTCCGGAGGTCGAGGTGGAGGGGATCGTCAGCCTCAAGACCGGCGGATGCCCGGAAGATTGTCACTTCTGCTCGCAGTCCGGCAAGTTCGACTCGCCGGTGCGGTCCGCCTGGYTGGACGTGCCCTCGCTCGTCGACGCCGCCCGGCAGACCGCGGCGACAGGCGCCACCGAGTTCTGCATCGTCGCGGCCGTGCGGGGCCCGGACGCCCGGCTCATGGCGCAGGTGCGGGAGGGGGTCGCCGCCATCCGTGCGGCGGTCGACATCAACGTCGCCTGCTCGCTGGGCATGCTGACCTCCGAGCAGGTCGACGAACTCACGGCGATGGGTGTGCACCGTTACAACCACAATCTGGAGACGGCCCGCTCGCACTTCCCGAACGTGGTCACCACCCACAGTTGGGAGGAGCGGTGGGAGACCTGTGAGATGGTGCGGGCCGCGGGGATGGAGCTGTGCTGCGGCGCCATTCTGGGCGTCRGCGAGAGCCTCGAGCAGCGTGCCGAGCTCGCCACCCAGCTTGCGGCCCTGGAGCCCGACGAGGTTCCGCTGAACTTCCTCAACCCGCGGCCGGGAACGCCCTTCGGGGATCTTCCGCTGGTCGAGCCGCGTGACGCGCTGCGCGCGATCGCGGCGTTCCGCCTCGCCATGCCGCGCACGATCCTGCGCTACTCCGGCGGACGCGAGATCACCCTGGGCGATCTCGACGTGCAGGGGATGCTCGGTGGCATCAACGCCATGATCGTCGGAAACTATCTGACGACGCTGGGCCGCTCCGCGGAGGCCGACCTGAAGATGCTGGCCGAGCTGAGCATGCCGATCAAGTCCCTGCAGGCCACTCTCTAAGCCGTTTTGACGCTGGTTCGTGCCCGGCTGGTTCGTGCCCGGTGCTGATGCTCCCGTTCGCGCAGGAGGTGGACCTGCTTCACACTTGGATGCGTCTCTACCCGCCCGAGTCTCCGACGGTGACCGGCGGCTCCGGCCCCGGCAGGACTGGTCCCGAGATGAACCCGACGCCGCA
>NZ_MAQZ01000077.1:0-52820 GCF_001756285.1 Frankia sp. CgMI4 | reverse complement strand
GGACGAGGCGGTCGACGACGAGCCGGGCGAGCGCCAGGCCGACCTTCTCCGGCGACCAGACCGCCCGCGCGAAAAACCGGTGCGCCCGGTCGTGCGGCCACAGCGTGGACAGGCCCGCGCCGACGAGCATCCCGCACACCGTGCGCCGCCCGCCGGTGGCGAGCATCCCCACGACGAGCGCCCGGAACGTCCGGAACGACGGCGCGGTGAAACACGGCCGGAAACCCTCCAGCAGCACCGCCAGAGAAACCGGTATCGTCACGTCCGGGAGCATCGGCGTCCAACTTTCGGGTTGGTACAGGAAACGCTGATGCTCCCGCCACCAGCCCCTCGCGCTGGCCTTCCACCCCTCCGCCACGCACCGCGATACCACCGGCAGGCACCAGGGAATCATCCACCCGAAAGCAATCGGGAAAATTATCCAGCCGTTGCCAGACACTGATCTGGATCAAGAAAACTGCGAAACTCTAGATCTGAGGCGAGAGCTGTAAAATTCCTGGATCCATCGGGCCGCTGGGCCGAGCGCATCCTCTTCGAGACGCACCGGGCTGCGGTGGCAACCTCCAGGACGGCGGATCAAGCCGGCTTCCTGAAGCACCTTGAGGTGCCTGGAGACCGCCTGGAGACTTATCTCATACGGCTCGGCAAGCTCACCTACTGTGGCGTCATTTTTGACAAGTCGCTCGACCATGTTGCGACGGGTCGCGTCTGCAAGGGCCGCGAAAATTCTAGAAAATTCATCCATCTATCGCTCATCCTATCGCTTATCCAATTAATAATATTATCCGAATTTCTCAATCAAGATAAATTATCGATGAAGTCCCGGCCCGCGATAATACATAATTCGGATTATCCGGGCGGTCTCAAGGAGTCGATGCGTCAGCATCTATATGTTAGTGGCAGATCATTGAGGGCGGAATCAAGTGGTCATGGCGACGTATAAGAGCGTGTCTCGTGTGGGTGCGCGGGGTGCATCTCTGATCATGGACGTAATGGAGAACAGCCTCGCGGTGCGACTGGTCCCGGACGATCTGTGGGAGCTGGTGGAAGCATTGCTGCCCTCGGTTCGAGACGCGTCGGCAGGGCGGTGGGACCRCACCGATCGGTTGGGACCGCCCCGCTCTGAACGCGTTCGATCTCACGTTCGACGGCCACCGGGCCCCGGCACGCCGTCACCTCACCTCATTTTCGGGGTCAGCGCCCACGGGCTTTGATGCCTCGATGGCCTCGATGACCCGCGGGCGCAATTCGGCGGGGGGGATGACGGCGTCGACGGAGCCGACCTCGACCGCGCGTTGGATAGTGTGCCGGCGGTCGAACTCCGTGGCCATCTCGCGATGCTTCTCCGCGTGGACCGAGACGCGGAGCTCGTCGAGCTCCGCGGTTAGCGCGGTGTGGTCGGCGCCGGTGGCAGCCGCGACGCGGGCCTCCAGGCCGCGCACCCGCGGGTCGGCCGCGGTGCGGGCGTCGACTTCGCGGGCGAATACCACCGCGGCGGCGGGAGCGCCGCCGAGAACCGAGGCGAACGAGCCCTCCAGCGCCAGCACGGTCATGTTCGGGTTCAGCGCCTTCGAGAACACCACGAACGCGCCACCGTGGTACCGCGAGATCACGCAGAATACAATGGGCCCGCGGAAGTTCACGATCGCGCGGCCGATCTCGGCGCCGTACTCCAGCTGCAGCTTGCGCATCGACTCCGGCGAGCCGTCGAAGCCCGACAGGTTCGCCAGCACCACCAGCGGCCGGTTCCCGCTTGCCGCGTTGATCGCCCGTGCGACCTTCTTCGAGGACTGCGGGAACAGCGTGCCCGGAGTATAGATTTCCGGGCCGTCGGTGGGCGGGAAACCGTGCCGCGGCACAGCGCGCGACTCGATGCCGATCAGGYATACCGGTATGCCGCCGAGGTGTACGTCCCACACCACCGCGGTCTCCGCGCTCTCCATGTGCTTCCAGCGTTCCAGCACCGGGTGGTCCTGGTCGGACAGCGCCTCCATCACAGGGCGGATGCCGAAGGGCTTCTTGCGGTCCGGGTTGGCCTCGGCGGAGAAGATCTCACCGACGGAGGTGAAGTCGCTGCCAGCCACCGAGTGAGGGTAGTCGGAGATGTCGCGGTCGACGGGGTCGTTCGTCTCCGCTCGCCGCGGACCATCCTCGCCGGGGGCGACATATGTGTGATTGTAGTATGCCATCAGCATGTCCACGGCGGCGGTCAGGTTCGGCGCCCAATACTGCCCCTGCCCGTTCGGGCCCATCACTCGGTCGTAGCCGCCAATGCCGAAGTTGTCCTCGGCCGACACGCCGCCGGAGACATCCACTGCCTGCTTGCCGGTGRGCACCATCGTCGAGTCCGGGATCATCACCAGGATGCCCTTGGTGTGCATGAGCATCGTCGCCTCGGCGTTCCAGTACGGCTGCGCACCGACGGTGATGCCCGTGACCACGATGTTGATCTCGCCGCCGGCCTGGGTGAACTCGACGATCTGCTTGAGTGCCGCGCCCACCCAGTCCATGTTTTCCGTGCCCGATTCCATGGAGATCCGGGCACCGGAGGACAGCGCGTACCATTCCAGCGGCAACCGCCTCCGCTCGGCCAGGTTCAGTGCGGCGATCAYGCGGCGGCACTCCGGCTCTGACAGTGCGCCGAGCGACTTCGTCGGGTCGCTGAGCAGTACGACCCTGGTGACACCCTGCGGGTGCAGCCTGGTCGGGGTGGTGGCCACACCCACGACGATCGCCGCGGTGTTGTGCCCCTTCGGCCGGTCGACCGGCACCAGCGCGCAGTTGTCGTCGAGGTCGTACTCGACGAAGTCGCCGAGCAGGTCGGTCAGTTCATACGGGTGCATCATCTTGCGGTTGCTCGCGCGTAGCACCTTGAGCCGGTAATCGTCGATCGGCTCGACCGGCTCGACCGAAGGCTCGCCAACGGTCAGCTCGGCGCCCGTGGTCTTGAAGGAGACACACACGGCGATCTCAGACAGCTCGCCGGTCTGCGGGCTGCGCTGCTGGGCGATGAACAGGATCTCCTCCAGCTCGGCGTCCGCGGTCATCAGCAGCACACGCTCAGCGATCATCTCCAGCTCGGTGCGGGTGATGTCGCTCGGCGGCCAGACGTAGACCACGATCCGGTTGGTGTTGAAACGCTTGTCCGACGGTCGCCGCGACCGAGCGCGGCGGATCGAGTCGACGCAGGCGGCCACGGCGTCCTCGGCCGCTGGCAACGCGACCAGCTGGCCATCATGATCGTGCTCCCTAAACAGGTCGCGTACCTGGATGAACGCGACAAAGCGGTTATCCGACGGATTCTCCCGCGCCACGCACTGGTAGAGGTAGACATCCTCGTCTGACGACGGCAACCGGGTGAGGTCGAATTTGCTCAGCCGTTCCAGCTGCATCCGCTGCGCGATGCACGGGTGYAGGCCGCGGATCAGCCGTTCCTCGGCCATCCCGGCGTCCGACGGCCGGAACGTGAAGTGGTGGGTCATCGTGCGGCTGCCTCCGGGGTGATGGTGATGGTGAGCCGACGCACCTGGGGCGGCAGCGGGTGCGCGCTGGCGGCCTCGCCCAGCGCGGCCGCCATCACGTCGGAGTCCGCCGGCTGGTTCTCCCAGGACAGGTAGATGTCAGCATCGACGGAGCGCTCGCCGCCTGCCAGCTCCGCAAGCCCACCCAGCGCCGCGTCCAGCGCGTCGAAGCCAACTGCGCAGGAGACGAGCCTGGAGCCCGCGCGCTCGGCCACCCAGAACCGGTAGCCGGCGTACTCGGTGGCGCGGATGTGGGTGAGGTCCTTGTTGCCGTAGTACCGGCGGGTCAGCACTTCCAGTATGACCGTGTTATCCCGGTCGCCGCGCAGCAGCCGCTGGCCCAGCAGCGGCACCAGCGGCTCGGTGCTGCGCACCATCTCGGCGATGCGCTCGGTGCGATCCGGCGCGTCCGGGTAGGCGTCCAGGTGGAGCAGGTGCTCGAAGATACGGATGCGCTCCTGGGCACGGCGCAGCAACTGCTGATGCTGGAACCAGGCGAACATCACGTCGAGCGCGAGGTCGGCAACCACGGGGAAGTGGCCCTTCGTGGCGGCCACCAGCCGCTCCAGCGCCAGACGCACCGGTTTGTGCACGGACTTGTCCGGCGGCGGCTCCCACCGCCACGATTCCAGCAGCGCCGCAACTACCTTGGCGGCCACCTTGGCGGTGGCGGGCTGCCGGGCGAGGAAGATCCGGAACACCGCGGCCTCGAGCTCGGGGGAGCGTTTCAGGTCGGTGACGTCGTAATGCCCGAGCGCCTTGGCCAGTTTGGCCTGGAACGCCTCCGGTAGCCCGGCCCGCTCGACGTCGAGGCTGCGCAGGTAGGTGTGGAAGTGCTCGTGAGGGTTGCGCAGGTGGCCCTCATCGCCGACGTCCATGCGGGCAGGCCGGTTCCGGCTCAGCTCGGCCAGGTCGGCGAATATTTCGATGATCTCTAGCTCCTTGGCCAGCGGCTGGTGGCCCTCCTCGGTGGCCGCCCGACGCGCGGCGAGGTAGTCGTGGAGCACCTGGCGCTCATCGTGCAGGTCGAAGCCCAGCAGCAAAGCGCGCAGATCCTCCAGGCCGCGCGCGGTGCGCTCACGCGCCGGGACCTCCTCGGGCGCGGTCGGCAGGTCCAGCCCGGCCGCCGCGGCGGCCGGGCTGTCCTCGACCTCGGCGCCGGCGATCGGCTCCAGCCGCAGCAGCGGCGCACCCGCCTCTACCTGGCTGCCCACGGAGACGAAGTATTCCCTCACCCGCGCCTTGAACGGCGCCTGCAGCACCGTCTCCATTTTCATGCTCTCCAGCACCAGGATTTGTGCGCCCGCCTCGATCTCGGCGCCAACCTCCAGCGGCGTGGCGATAACCATGGCAGGCATGGGCGAGCGGACGACGTCGCCCTCGTCGCGGCTGACCCGGTGGGTGACGCCGTCCACCTCGATCAGGTGGACGGGCCCGTGGATGTCGGCGAGTAGCCGGTACCGGGCACCGTTGACGACGATCTGCCCGGTGTGCCGATCGAAGCGGTCAATCTTGACGTCAGCGGTGCGGACGTCGGCGCCCGCTTCGAGGCTGACGTGGAACCGGCACGGGCCCCGCCGCGCCACGCGCGCCCGGTAGCCGACGTCGCGCAACTTGAGGTCCAGCGGCCGAGCGCTGTCGTGCTGCACCTGCGGGCGTCCGCCGAACGCCGTCAACAGCAGCCGCTGCCGCTCGACGTGCTCCTTCTCCTCGTACGCGTCGATGGCCGCTGCCACCAGGGCCACGGCGGAGTGCCGGTGCGAGACAAGCCCGTCCCCGACGCGGTCGATCCAGCCGGTGTCCGCGCTGGCGTCGATCACCTCGGGCCGGTTGAGCAGGTCCAGCAGGAAGCTCTTGTTCGTGACACCACCATTGATGATCACTTTGGTCTCCTGAATCGCCCGGCGCAGCCGGCCCAGCGCCCCGTCGCGATCGCGGCCGTAGGCGATGATCTTCACGATCATCGAGTCGAAGTCGGCCGGGATGGTGTCGCCCTCGCTGAAGCCAGTGTCGACGCGGATGCCGGGTCCGGCTGGYAGCTCCAGCCGCGTGATGTGGCCCGGGCACGGCATGAAGTCGCGGTCGGGGTCCTCCGCGTTGAGCCGGGCCTCGACGGYGTGTCCGCGCTCGACCGGCCGCACGCCCTGCAGCCGGCCGGCCGAGGCCACGTGTAGTTGGGCCTTGACCAGGTCGAACCCGGTTGTGGCCTCGGTGATCGGGTGCTCGACCTGCAGGCGGGTGTTGACCTCGAGAAACGTGACCTGCTTGTCGCCGGGGTGGTAGAGGAACTCGACGGTCGCCGCGCCCCGGTAGCCGACCGCGACGATCAGCCGCTCGGCCGCGGCCTTGAGGTTGGCCGCCTGCTCCGGGCTGAGCACCGGCGAGGCCGACTCCTCGATTACCTTCTGGTTGCGCCGCTGCACCGAGCAGTCACGGACGCCGAGCGCCCACGCGGTGCCCTGGCCGTCGGCAATCACCTGGACCTCGACGTGCCGGGCCCCAGTAATTAGGCGCTCCAGGAACATGACATCGATGCCGAACGCCCGCGCGGCCTCTTGCCTGGTGCGCTCGAAGGCGTTGACAAGCTCGGACTCGTCCCTGATCACACGGATGCCCCGACCGCCGCCGCCCGCGGCTGCCTTGAGCATAAGCGGATAACCGATCTTGGCAGCCGCTGCCAGGGCGGCGTCCAGGCTCTCGACCGGACCGCGGCTCCACGGCGCGACCGGCACGCCGACCTCCTCGGCGATCCGCTTCGCGCCGATCTTGTCGCCGAGCTTACGCATGGCCTCGGAACTGGGCCCGATGAAGGTGACCCCGAGCCTCTCGCAAAGCTCTTCGAACGCCGGGTCCTCCGCGACGAAGCCCCAGCCGACCCACGCGGCGTCGGCCCCAGTCTCCACCAGCGCGCGCTCTAGGACCCTCAGATCGAGATAGGGACGCGCGGCGGCCGGGCCAAGACAGTAGGCCCTGTCGGCCTCGCGCACGAACGTCGCGGTGCGGTCGACGTCGGTGTACAGGGCGACGGTCTCGATCGCTGTCGCGGTCTCGGCGACTATCTCCCGAACGGCTCGGATGAGGCGCATCGCGGCCTCACCACGGTTGACGATGGCGACGCAGCGGAACACGGCTGAGTCCTTCCTGCTCAAGACACATCATTCGGCTGGCGGGTGGCCGGTTCGTCCTCGCGACTGGTGACTGACCGGAATGTGGGGATGGCGTCCGGCCGGTCGCGATGACCGCGCCGGGATCGGCGACTGCTTGATATCGGGCCTACGCCCAGCGCAAGGCGACTCCACCCCACGTCGCGCCGCCGCCGAAAGCCACGATAAGGAGCAGGGAGTCCCGCTGGAGCCGACTGGCCCGTACAGCGTCATCCAGTGTGATCGGCACGGAAGCGGCACCGGTGTTGCCGTACTTGCCGACGGTGAGATGCAACATTCCCGAGGCGAGCCCCAGGTTCTCAGCCAGGTCGGCCAGCATCACGCCGTTCGCCTGATGAGACACGATGAGATCAACGTCGGGCAGCGTTATACCCACAGTCGTGCRCAGTTCCGTCACGACTGCTGCCAACTTCTCGGTTGCCAGGCGACGAACCTCCCGGCCGTTCATCATGAAGTAGTGCTGATGTTTCTCGATGCTGAGATGGCTCGGAGGTATTCGACTGCCTCCGCCTGGGATCTGGATCAAGTCCTTGTTGYGCCCGTCCGAGTACAGGGTGCTCGCCAACAGGCCTTGTCCGTCAGGTACCTTGCCGAGGACGACCGCGCCAGCACCGTCTCCGAAAAGAGTCGAGGTGCGGTAGTCGGTGTAGTCAAGAATGCGCGAATAGGTGTCGGCGCCAATAACCAAGGCGGTGGAGTAATCCGGGTCCGCGGCAAGTAGGGAGTCGGYGCACTTCAGCGCGTAGATGAAGCCGGTGCAGACCGCTTGAATATCGAAGGCGAACGCTCGAGTGGCGCCGATGGATGCTTGAACGTGGCATGCGGTGGCGGRCATGGGCTGGTCGGGTGTGGATGTGGCAAGCACGATCAGATCGATGTCCCGGGCCTGCATGCCTGCCGCGGCGAGCGCCTGTCGTGCGGCGTGGGCAGCCAGATCCGAGGTGGCCTCGTGCGGTGCTGCCACACGGCGTTCGCGGATGCCGGTCTTCTCGAAGATCTTGCCACGGTCGAGACCGAGGCGATCTTCCATTTCTTCACTCGTCAAAATTTTTTCTGGGACGTATGACCCGGTTCCCAGAATGGCTGTGTTCACGATTAATCCTTTCAGGGGTCGAGGTTACAGCAGTTCGGCGATATACTCACTGAATTCTGCGATTGTGGGATGCTCCCGGATTGCGGCGAGCGAGATGGAGACCTTGAATATTTGCTGGATTCGTCCGCGGAATTCCACGGCGCGTAGGGAGTTCAGACCGAGTTCCGAAAAGGCGGCACTAGGGCTCAGTCGACGCGCTCGCAAGCTGAGGATCTCACGCAAGATTTCAAAGATCATCTTTCTGATGATCTTGAGGCGTTCATCTCTGGTAGCCTGTGAAATCTCGGCGCTGATGTCGGCGTCCGTCCCAGTGTCCGGACGTTGCTCGGTCGGCTCTGTATGCGCTGACCGGGCCGAGTCGGTCGGGGGCGCCAGGTTCCTGAGTAGCTTGATCAGATAGGTGCGTCTGTCCCACGTCGTAGGCGGCACGTCCGCGATGGCTCCATCGCCGTGCCACCGCCGCCAATTCATGTCGAGCCCGGCGCAATGAAGCGCTGCGATGCTCGTTCGTAGGGCTGTGGCCTGATCGTGCCTGTTATCGGTAGTCGGTACAACCGTGGCCTCCGGCGCCCCGGCCGCCTGGAGGGTCAGAATAAGCGGGTGGATTRCCACCGGATGTGGAGAGATCTCCTGGAAAAGCTGGTGTCCGTCGTTGACGATGGCGGTCGTGGCATCCACCGCCCGAACCGGGCAGCGCATGTTCTCACCCCAGTAGGCAGCATCGAATGTGGGTGTCTGCCGCGGATCAGGCAGAACCGTGGTATAGAAACGGATCGTCGGCTGCCTAGGCCGTATATCGCTGAGCTCAGCGGTCAACGCGTCGGCGACTGGATGGATCAGGGGACAGTGCGAGGCGACATCGACATTGATCATATGCGCGGGAACGTCGCGGGATGTCCAGCTTTCGACCAGGCGTTCGACTTCGACTCGAGTACCGCCGATCACGGTGGACCGGGGTGCGGCGAAGAACGCGACAGCCACGTCGGGAAGATGGTCGATCTCTGCCTGGACCGTGGCCGCATCCAGTTCGACGACCGCCATCGCCGCAACGCGGGCTTCGGCGATGGGAACGCACAGCCRAGACCGACGGCAGATGACGCGGATGCCGTCTTCCACGGTCAACGCCTCCGCGATCACGGCGGCGGCGATTTCACCCATGGAGTGTCCTACTACGGCGGCGGGGTGGATGCCGTGGGATTGCAGGGTGCGCGCCAGAGCGACCTGTACCACGAAAATCAAGGGCTGTACCTGGTCGATTCGGGTCACCTCGTCACCGGCCCGCAGCACCTCCTCCGGCGAGAAACCCGACTCGGCGCGAATCAGGGGGTCGAGCGCCGCGATCGTGTCGGCAAACACGGGTTCGGTGGCGAACAGGTCTCGCCCCATACCGGGCCACTGCGAGCCGTGGCCGCTGAACACCCACACCGGTCCCGTTGCGTGCTCGGCGTGGACATAATCGTTGACCATGCCTTCAGGACGGGGGTGTGTCCCGTCGGCATATGCGCGTAGGCGGTTGACGAGATCGTCCCGGGAGCGAGCGACGACCGCCAGTCTCTCGGGGCCGTGCGAGCGGCGTACCGCGAGCGTGTGCGCGATATCYTTCAAGGGTGTCGTCGCGCCGGAGCGGATGAGCCAGTCGGCGAGCCTGATCGCGGAATGCTGCAGCGCAGTTTCTGATMCTTCCGACAGCAGGAACGTGAGAACGGAATCGTCGCTGCTGCTGGACGACCTCGGCGCGACCGGGGAGCTGGAATCCGGCGGTTCCTCCACGATGGCATGCGCGTTGGTCCCGCCCACACCGTAGGAGGACACGGCCGCGAGGCGCGGACCACCGGTGACTGGCCATGGTGTCGTTACGGTCGGAACGAACAACCTGGTGCCGGACGGGTTGATAGCGGGGTTCCACCGTCGGAAATGCAGGGACGCCGGGACCTCACCGTGGTACACCGCCAATATGGCTTTGAGTAGCCCCACCATGCCCGCGGCGGGTTCGGCGTGGCCGAAGTTCGTCTTAGYCGAACCCAATGCACACCGGCCTCGTCCCCGTCCGTAGACGGCGGCCAGCGAACGGAACTCGATCGGGTCGCCAACGATGGTTCCGGTGCCGTGCGCTTCGATCATTCCAATTTCTTCCGGGTCGACATCGGCAATACTCAGGGCGGTACGGAACACCTCTTCCTGAGCTTGCTCGGAAGGAACGGTGAACGGGGACGTCTTCCMGTCATGATTGACCGCCACCCCCCGTAGCACGGCGAGCACGCGGTCCTGGTCACGCATCGCGTCGTCGAGACGTTTAAGTACGAGGACCACGCAGCCCTCGGCCCGAACGTAGCCGTCCGCTCGTTCGTCAAAGCTGAAGCATCGCCCGGTGGGAGATAGCACTCCCAACTCGTTATAGGCCAGGAACGTTCGGGGGCTGAGTAGCAGGTTGACCGCGCCAGTGATCGCGAGGTCACACTCGTCCTGCCGAAGGCTGTTACATGCCAGGTACACGGTGGYCAACCCTGTCGAACACGACGTGTCCACGGTCATGCTGGGACCGCGCAAACCGAAGACGTGCGATATCCGACCGGATGCCGGTCCGGCCTGGTTACCGGGCACAAAGTAGGGGCCCCCGCCGCTCGGGAGCTGATGTGCGTGGAGCATATGGTCCAAGTTGGACATGCCGACGAACACAGCAGTGCTGCTCCCTACCAGGTCATCGGTTGGCAATCCAGCGTGCTCGAACCCCTCCTGCACGACCTCCAGCAACAGCCGATGTTGAGGATCGATCAACTCTGCCTCGGTCGGGTCGATACCGAAGGCCTCTGGATCGAAGGCGCCGACGTCCTCCGACAAAAACCCGCCACGCCACAGCACGTTCCGATCGGTCTCTGCCTGCGATGCTTCCCGCGACGCCTCACTCCATCGCTCTGATGGCACATCGGTGACCGCATCACGACCGTCGCGGAGGAAATCCCACAGCGACGCCGCGGAACCAACGCCGCCAGGAAGGCGGCACCCGATCCCAATCACCGCAACCGCGCTGGAGGTGTTTCCCCCAGCATCCCGCGTCCGTTCACCCGAACCCTTACTCGGATCCGCGCGGATGGTCTGATCCGCCTTCTTGACCGGAGCGTCGTTGGCGGAGTCGTCGGTTGTAGTGACCGTGATGTCACTGTTGGTCAGCTGTTCGACCAGGACGGGCCGGATCGGGTCCGCARGATCCGGGGAGACCCGGGGCAGTCGATCGTCGCTCTTCCTCTGCTTCGACACGAGGACGCTCCTCAGCGACTCGGTTGAGATGATGAAGGARGAGTACCCCAATCCGGTCGCTTATCAACCACTTGGTTAATATATATTCCACTTTGGTGTGGTTGTCGGCGGGGCGGACACGCCGGGCCTCGACCGGGCCCACGCAGGAGGAGGTGCCTGGTGTCCCGGTCCGGAGATCTGCGCTCTGATGAGATCTGTGATGAGGCCCCGTCAGATGATCCACAGCCGCCAGCGAAGTCGCGGCCCGTGACTACCCGTGAGGTTGTACGCCTCCAGACTCTCCATGAGGAGGCGGGGGTGAGGTGGAGGCGCTCCGCTCGCGCTCGCCAACATGTCGCTGCGGCTCACACGTACGTTCCTGGGGGCTCCTGCTGCTGTCCTTAACCCACGCGACGATCTGGGCCCGTGAGGTGAAACCGAGCTTGCCGAGAATGCGCTCGACGTGACCTTCCGCCGTGCGCTGGGCGATCACCAGGTAGCTCGCGATCTCCTTGTTGCTCAGACCGCGGGCGACGAGGTCCGCCACCTGACGCTCCCGAGGGGTCAGGGGCACCTCCGGCTCGCCGGCGGGAACGACGGGGTGGGCGACGGGAGTCCCGGTGCCCTGGGTAGCCGCGGCGACGGCCTCGTCCAGGTCGAGTTCCGCGCCCTGCGCTAGGGCGCGTTCGAGCTTCCGTTGATCCAGGACGCGTCGCAGGGACGCCTCGCATCGGTGGTGGAACGAGGCGAGCCCGAAGACGGCGATCGACGCCCCGGTCTCACGCCAGATCCGCCCGGCCGCGCCGAGCAGGACCGCGGACTCGTGGTGCCGACCGGCCGAGGCCATGACCCACGCCTGCTGCTCCAGCGCGACGGCGATGCCGACATGGTCGTGGAACGCGTATTTGAGGGAGATGGCCGCGGCATGGTGCTCCATCGCCTGCTCCAACTCGCCTAGCTGCCAGGCCGCCAGACCGAGGCCGCACAGAGCGAACGAGCGGAAGCAGCATTCGCCGAAGCGCTCGGTCAACGCCACGCATTCCGCGAAGACGGTCGCCGCCGCGTCCTGTTCCTCGCGGATTCCGTGGGCCAGCCCGAGATAGAGCAGTGATTGGGCGAGACCGAGCGGCTCGTCGAGGTCAGTGAACCGGCGGCGGGCGTCCTGACTGCGCTCCACCGCCGCCGACGTGTCCCCGCTGATGGCGGCGAGCCTGCCCTCGACGCAGGCGATGCGTGCGAGCACCCGCTGCTCGTGCAGCCTGGCGGCCAGATCGCGAGCCTCGGCCAGCAGCGACGCCGCCGCGGTGATGTCGCCCTGGAGGGACGCGGCGTGGGCGGCCGATTGCAGACCGATGGCCCGGATCCCGTCCGGCTCCGTGGCCTTGCTCAGCCCCCGATCAAACCAGAAGCGCGCCTCGCTGAGTAGCCCGATGGCGGCCCAGTATTGYCACAAGGCCACCATGATGGACAGAGCGGTCTCCGCCAGGCCCGGTGTGGTGAGGCAGAGGTCCAGCGCAACCCGTAGGTTCGCTTGCTCGTTCCGGATCCGCCGGATCCAGTCCAGTTGGGCCGGGCTGCACCACTGAGCGTCGGCGAGGGCCGCCATCCGGCGGTAGTAGGCGAGATGCCGACGGCGCACGTCCTGTTCCCGACCGGACTCGCGCAGGCGGTCCTGGCCGTACTGGTGAATGGTGTCCAGCATCCGGAACCGGACCATCCCCTCGTCGTCGTCACGGACCAGAATCGACTTGTCAACCAGCCCGCTCAGCACGTCCAGCACGACTGCCGGCGGGTACCTGGCGCCCTCCACCTGCTCAGYCGCCTCCAAGGTGAACCCGTCGGCGAACACCGACAGGCACGCCCACATCTGCTGCTCCTCGGGATTGCACAGGCCGAAGCTCCAGTCGATCAGCGCGCGCAGGGTCTGCTGGCGGCGGGGTCCGGCCCTGTTGCCTCGCGTCAACAGGGCGTAGCGGTTGTCGAGCCGATCGAGGATCTGCTCCAGGGACAGCGTCCGGAGCCGAGCAGCCGCCAGTTCGATCGCCAGCGGGATGCCATCCAGGCGATGGCACAGCGACGCGACGGTCCGCCAGTTGCCCTCGTCGAGGCTGAATTCCCCMAGTACCGCCGCCGCGCGCTCCRCCAGCAGGCTCACCGCCTCGTACTGGATGAGCCCGCCAGCCAACGCGGACTGGTCCGCGCCCGGGGCCGGCACCGGGGGTACTCTCAGCGGGGGCACCTTCAGCACCCGTTCCCCCGCCACCCCGAGCAGGTGGCGGCTGGTTGCGATGACCCGCAGGTCCGGGCCCGCGCGCAGCAGGGTGTTGACGAGCCGGGCACACGTGTCCACGAGGTGCTCGCAGTTGTCGAGCACGAGCAGGATCCTGCGCGGAGCAAGGTGCGCGGCGAGCGTCGCCGCGGTCCATCGCCCGGAGAGGAACTGCAGGTCCATCGCCTCGGCGACCGCGTCGACGACCAGTGACGGGTCGTCGAGGTCGGCCAACTCGGCGATCCAGACACCGTCGGGGAACGCGCGCTGCCGGTCCGCCGCGAGCCGAAGGGCGAGGCGGGTCTTCCCGACCCCCCCGGGCCCGGTCAGCGTGAGCAACCGGGCGCCGGCCAGCAACCGCAATGCCTCTGCCAGCTCCTGTCTGCGACCGACGAAGCTGGTTAGTTCCGCCGGCAGGTTCGACCTTCCACGTCCGGACACACACAACACCGTCCCGCTACCTGTGGGGGGACACAACTTGGTCGGATAAGTGGACAACTGGGACGGACAGGTGGACAACTGGGACAGACAGGTGGGCAGGCGAGCGGACAGGTAGTGAGACAGGTAGTTCTCCCGTCCCCGCACACYGGTCCGTCGCTCAGGCTGCACCCATGCCGAGGACGCAGACTGCACTGCCAGCAGCCTTGGGATGCCGGGGACCGGAGCCGACCGGCTGGAGCGGGTGTAGGCAGCCAGGGCAATGGCACATCCACAGGCCAATCAATYGTAATAGTCGGGTGTTGTACATCCGTGTTCCATGCAATGAGATGACGCCAGAGTTGGGGGAGACCCTGCGAAGCAGGGCAGTTAGGAAGATCGTTAACGTGGCGGCCGGATCTGGTTGCGGAGCTAGCCAACAAAGTCCCTTGGTATCGTCGACACCAGTCCTGTGCGCTTATGACGAAGTAAATTTATGCGAGACTAAGCACGCGAGACCAGATGCGAAAATCCAGCCGGTGGGCGAGGCCGACCGCGTTTCCCGGAAACTTCGACAAAGATCTGATTTGATGACCAACGAGAAAGCGCATTCACCGAAGGGCTTGCCGGTGATTCGGCAGACGACCTCCGAAACTGATGTCGTGGTAGTCGGTGCCGGCATCATAGGCCTGGCGAACGCCCTTCAGCTTGCCAAACGAGGCCTGCGAGTAACGCTGATCGACAACCTTCGCGACAAGAAACACAGCTACAAGGTTGGAGAGTCGTTCCTAGTCTTCACAAGTGCTTTTCTCCGCACTGTGGGCGAGCTGGATGAGTTCATCACCGAGGAATCATTCGCGAAACTCGGTGTATGGTTCTCCCACGGCACGGAGAACAGATCAGACTTCCACGACGCCACCGAGTGGGCCATCAACGCCGACCCGCATCCGCCRCATTATCTCTACGATCTTGCGCCCGACAAGAAGTGGTTCCGCTGCATGTTCCTCGACATGCAGATCGTCCGTCCCGAAGCGGAGGATTCGATGTGTGCGGCCGTCCGACGGCGTGCTGGAATCACTTTCGTCGACACCGCCCGAGTGAGCGACATACAGATCTCCCCGGGAGCGGACTGGCACCAGGTGGAATGGCTGGACGGCACAACCGGGCACAGCAACATCATCCGAACGCGCTGGGTCGTCGACTGTTCTGGACGCAACCGGTTGTTGGCCCGCGGCCGCGGACATGCCGCGGAGCGGCGGGAACTGACTGACGGATTTCAGACGACAGCGGTCTGGGGCCAGTTCGAGGGCGTGACCGACGGCCTGTTCGGTGACGAGTGGACGCATACCTTCCCTAACGGCCGCGATACGCAACGCGACCTGTACACCGTACATTTGTGGGGGGCCGGTTACTGGATCTGGGTCATCCGGCTCTCGAAGGAACGGATCAGCGTCGGCGCGACTTTCGACCAGCGGTCGGCGCCACCCGGCCGAACTCCGCAGGAGCAGTTCTGGAATCTCATCCGGCGGCACCCCGTCCTCGACAAGGTGATCGCACCGGAGTCACTCCTTGAGTTCCGGACCTACCGGAACGTCCAGCACTGGACCGACACGTTCGTCAGCCCGCAGCGCTATGCAATGGTAGGCGACGCGGGCAGCATCATCGACGCCTACTACAGCCAGGGAATCGCGCTGGCGTTGGTGACCAGTTGGCATCTCGCCAACATTGTCCAGGACGACGTCCGCTCCGGGAACCTGGACCGGGCGTATATCGAGCGGGTGAACCGAGCCACTCGCCAGGACTGGCACATGCTGCGCGCGATGGTCCGCGAAAAGTACACTGCCGCGATCGCGGATCCTCGCTTCTTCGTGTTGTCCCACGTGCTTGATATGATGGTGTTCTGGTCGGTGGGCARCACCCGTTCAGCGCTCACCCGATGGCTCGTCGACACCGAGGGCGACACCACTCGGGAGACCCCGAAGAACCGCCGCGTCCGGCGGCGTCTGCAATCCACGCTATTCTACTCCCGGGCCCCGCTGTGGCGGTGGTTGCCGCCGGAAACCGTGCATTGGATACAGAGCCGGCTACAGGCCAACCTCGCGGCCCGCGCACGGTGGCGGCTGGATCACGGTGTCAAGCTACCAACGGTCCGTAGTGTCCAGAACGTCACCGCGCCGCTGCCTAAGCTGTGGTGGCTGGCGATCGGCGGGGACCGCGGACGAGATATTTCAGCTCATGACCTGGTGGAACCCGCGGAACTACGACCAGAGGGCACCGCGACCTGGTTGGACCGGTTGCCCGTGCCGGCCAACACCCGATTGCGATGGGTGATCCGGCTGCGGCCGTACGCCCTGCTCGCCGGATTCTCCGCTGCCTATCTGTGGGACGGGGCGGACACGGCGATCCGACGCCTGCGCCTGCTTGTACGCCGCCCCAGCGACAGCGCGACGGCCAGCGAACTCGCTAACCACGAGGCCTTGCTAAGGAAGAATGAATGAAAGCCGTTACCACTGGGCGACCGATCGCTTATCTACATTTGGACTCGCCGCACGCGGAGTACCCACAGATCGTTACCGCCCTGGCTGATTACGGTGTCACGGCAGTCGCGGTCCATCTCGACAACGTGCACACCGTCGACTGGACAGCGTTCGACGGCGTGAACCTACGAATGTGCCGCGGCTTCCACGAGCGGCCCGACTTTCTTGACAGGATCCGGAGACTGTATCTGGAGCTGGACGGGAAGATTCCAATTCTGAACTCGATGCGGGTGGCCGTCGGGACGCTCGACAAACGTCGGTACCTGTCAGAGCTCGAACAGGACGGCATCGCGGTGATCCCGACCCGGTGGGTTTCCCGGGGCGAGGACGTGACGATTGACACGCTCATGACCCAGACCGGATGGGACCATGTCGTCATCAAGCCAACCGTCTCGGCCGGCTCCTGGCGCACCTTCCGGGTCTCACGGAGCGGGCCGAGCACCTCAGCAACGCACTTCGTCCGGCACGGCCACGAAGCAACGTCGGCGACGGGCGTGGCACCACGCCGCGACACRGAACCCGAGACACTGCTCCGTGACTTGGTGTCCACCCATCACGTCTGTGTCCAGCCCTTTCTTTCATCGATCCTGGCTCACGGTGAACTCTCCTTCGTCTTCCTAGGCGGAAAGTTGAGCCACGCGGTCCGCAAAAGAGTCGCCCGGGACGGCGGCTGGTGGGCACACGAACGGTTCGGTGGCCGGAATGAAGTGATCCAGCCGACACCAGCCGAGCGTGAGTGGGCGTACTGTGTATATGAAGCACTAGAGAACCGATACGGACCGTTGATCTTCGGCCGGGTTGACGGCTTGCGGGACGAACACCGTGTGCTGCGGCTACTGGAATGTGAGCTCGTCATCCCCCGTCTGCTCCTGACCGAGGGCAACGCCTACGACACGTACGCAAAGACCATCGCGCGGGCGGTTGGCGGYTGACCCGATGACCTACCGAGAAACGCTCGCCGGCCCCGGGGAGTAACGGTTACGCACGCAGCGCATCGGATCTACCGGCGGTTTACCTCATCCTGCCACTCTCGCTCGTGCTCGGCGTCACCGTCGGTTTAGACGTCCGCCTGACCTTCCCAGGAGTAGTGATGGTCAACGCATCCGGTCCGGTAGCCGCGCTGTCGCCCCATGCGCTTCTCGTTTTCCTGCTCCAGATCGCTTTCCTGCTCGGGCTAGCTTATCTCCTCGGGCGGGCGGCAACGCGGCTGGGAATGCYGGCAGTGGTGGGTGAACTCCTCACCGGCGTGATCCTCGGGCCATCTCTGCTTGGCGCGCTCGCGCCTGGCTTCGCCGGCTGGCTGTTGCCCGCACGGGCCGACCAGTTCCATCTCCTCGACGCCGTCGGCCAGCTCGGCGTGATTCTGCTGGTCGGATTCATCGGCATAGAGATGGACATCCAGATGGTGCGGCGCCGGGGTCTGGCCGCCGCCCGGGTCGGCCTCGCCGGGCTGCTGGTTCCGGTGGGCCTCGGCGTCTCGGCGGGTCTACTGCTGCCTGACTCTCTCGTCGCGGACGGCGCCCATCGGCTGGTGTTCGCGGTGTTCCTCGGCGTAGCGCTCGGGGTCAGCGCRATCCCGGTAGCCGCGAAGATCCTCATCGACATGAACCTGTTGGACCGCAACGTCGGCCAGCTCACCCTGGCCGCGGCCGCAGTCGACGACGTGGCCGGGTGGTTCGCACTCTCCATAGTGTCGGCGATGGCGACCACGGGCGTGCGTGGCAGTGACATCGCCGTGCCGGTGGTCAGCGTGCTCGGCACCGTGCTGGCCGCCCTGGTGGTCGGTCCTCCGACGGTCCGACGGGCACTTCGATACGCCAGCACGGCGCGCGACGGCGGTGGCCACATCGTGGTCGTCACCGTACTGATCCTGGCCGCGGCGGCGGCCACGGAGGCACTGAAGCTTGAGGCGATCTTCGGCGCGTTCATCGCCGGCGTCGTCATCGGGTCCAGCCGGGGTTTCGCTCCCGACCGGGTCGCGCCGCTGCGGACGGTGGTGCTCACCGTGCTGGCGCCGATCTTCTTCGCCACCGCCGGGCTACGGGTCGATCTCGGCAAGCTCACCGACCTGTCGGTCCTCGCCGCCGGCCTGGTGGTCCTGCTGCTTGCCGTCGCGGGCAAGTTCGCCGGCGCCTACCTCGGAGCCCGGGCCAGCCGGCTTGGCCACTGGGAGGCCCTCGCGCTCGGCGCCGGGCTGAACGCCCGCGGGGTCATCGGTCTGGTCGTCGCCGGAGTGGGGCTGCGCCTCGGCGTGTTGAACACGGCGGCCTACACGGTGGTGGTCCTCGTGGCACTCATCACCACCATGGTAACTCCGCCGATCCTGCACCTCACGATGCGACGGGTGGAGCACACCGCGGACGAGACACTACGGCGACTGGACCCCCCGGCGACACCGAAAGCGCACATTCCGGTGCCCGACGCTAGCGCCGGCATGGACGTCAAATAACCRCATCCTGCAAAAGGCTGTTTCGTAACTCGATCGGGTRTGGTGTGGGTGGGGTCGGGGTGTGCTCGACCCGCGCGACCCGACCGGCTCACTCCCGCTCGTCAGCCCGTCGGGAAGACCACGGACAGGCCAACGACTGCGTGGCAGATGAAGGATTTTGACCCTTCGGAGTCGCCCTGCCCCTACCAGCCCAGGAGTGCGAATCCCCTGGGCCACCCGACCCAAGAAGCTGTTTTGGAATTACCCTGGTCCCATATCCCGACCCGATAAAGCGGGCTGTCGACCGGTTGGCACGCCGAGCGCCGGAGTCCGATCCTCTGGCGCCCAGCATGCGTCCGAGGTTAGAGCAAGATCTAAAATAGGTTCTTAGAATTTTCCTCCGGGAGGGGTTGGGACCGCTGTCTGGGCTATGACCGCAACGTGGCTGGTGGCCCCGGCTGGCGCCGGCCGGGGTGTCGCACTTTGCGGACTCTCGATACTGGCCCGTGGTACGGGTACGGCGCCGCCGTTGTCCTGCTTGGAGTTCTGGCCGCAACCGCTGAGGAACAGAGTCGATGGGATGACGAGGGCGCCAAGCACCGTCACCATGGCTCGACGGCCACGGTGCCTCGGCGTCCGGGGCCATCGGGATTGGAAGGAATGTATGGTGTCCATAATGATTCAGTAGTCTACTGCCCTATGCGCAACTTTTCCACCTACCCGAGAGGCCGGGTTTTCCACCCGTCCGCGAGGTCAAAAAGATCCTGAAGCGTCCTTCCGGTGATCACATCAGTACCTTCGGCGGGTAAACCAGCCCGCCTCTTCCGAACCTTGCTGGTGCCATTGATGATCAGGTGTGAGCTCAATGGAAGTACTTTAAGAGCGTGTCTCACGCGGCGGTTCCCGGTAGATAAACGATCATGGATGTGATGGAGAGCGGCTTGCTCTACGTCCGGTCCCGGACGAGTTGTGGAAGCTGGTCGAACCGTTGCCACTCCGGTTCGAGGCAGGTCCGCAGGGCGTTGAACAYCCCCGGCTGCTCGGCGAGGATCGGGCGGCCAGCGTCTGCTCGCCGACGTGGGAGCCGTCGATCGCGGCCCCGAGCGTCGCTCGCGACGCGTAGGTGGTCATGAGCGCGGCGCGCACAAGTAKGTGGGGCGGGTCGTCGGCGGTGCCCGACGGGCCGAACGCGGCCCGGCTCGCCGTCGTGTCCAGGCAGCGGGTCTGGGTGCCATCGTCCCGCACACCGGCGGGTCACATACCGTTATCAACCTCCATTCTCAAACCCCTTCTGACCGACAATCTCAAACACCTTCTCAGATCTCTGCGAATTCGCGAACGGCCTGGATGAACTGGTTGAACTGGCTACGGTGCACGTCGTGTGATGCGTTGTGCAACTCGACGGTGGTGCAGCAGGCGGGCAGGATGCGGCGTGCGTGCGCCCATTCCTCGTCGGACCACAGTCCGCCCCGCAGCGGGTTGGCGCGGATGAGAAGGGTCCGAACAGTGAGCTGACCTAGGAGCGGGAGTAGCGAGMCCGTACAGGATCCATCGCGCACCAGGCTCTCGACGATGGCAGGGTCGGCGTACCGGAAACCCTCCAGCAGACTGTCCACATCATCGGGGTGCCAGCTGGGATGAACCATGGCGAGGATTTCCCGCAGTTCTATTTCGGGCAGTGCGATGGCCTTGATCAGATCGTTGATCTGTTCGCGCTGCAGCTTTGGTGACATCATCACCGGGGGGTCTTCAAGAACAAGACTCGACACCGTCGGGGGAAGCTGCTCCGACTCGGCACCGGTCGCGGTGACCAGGGCCACGGCGGCTCCCCACGAGTGGCCGACCAGCATCGGCTCCTCGACCCCCAGGGCGGTCAGGAAGGACACCACATCATCAGCGGCCTTGCGTAGGCCGTACGACCCGATGGGTGCTCGAACACTGGCACCATGTCCTCGCAGATCGAGCGCGAACACCTGGTACCTATCCCCCAGCGCGGGGCCGACACGAGACMAGCTTGCAGCCGATCCCGCGTTGGCATGCAGCAACACGACCCGCATTCGTTCATCTCGATCTTCACTCCAGACCCGATAGCTGAATCGGCCGGCAGGCAGATCAATGAATCGTGCGTGCCAGCCAAAATTGGYACGGCCAGCGTGTGCGCCCGTCATGGCAGGCTCTTTTCTTCGTCAGCGGTGGCCGCTATGGTGCTACGGTCGCACCAGCTGGCGATTCCGCGGGCCGGATCCRCTCCCACGTCAGGTACGGAAGCCGGATGCCAGAGCCGTCCCACTTCGCCGGACAACACAGCGTCAACACATTCTCTCTCAACGCGAAATTGCGAACCTGGTTCCCTCCAATCCATTCGGGAACAGACGCCACCTGCACATGATGGATGACTTGATCATCCTCTAGGCAATAGGTTCCGCAGTATCCGATGTAGGGATGGTTCATGGCGATCGATTCGGCGTCGACCTGCGAGCTATTCATGAATTCGGAGACGGATGCGCTTGAGGTGCGACGCTGAGGGTCGCGCAGRTGTGCGGACATGTGGCCGTCGGCCGCGTAGATCACTAGACCGCTCGGTTGGGTGCCCATGGGCATGMTGAGAATTATTCCATTGCGGTCAGTAACGATGAACGAGACAAGCTTCCATGCTCCGACTAGCAAAGGTCCATGCGTATCGAGGTGGTCCGAAAAATCCGAACTGGTTACGCCGCTCATGAAGGCAAACCTCCATTGATGTTGGATTAGCTTAGATTGTTGACTTGCTAGTCCGAGGTCGACAGTTCGGAGGCCACGCCACATCCCCTCCCTTCAKCGTCCGGTGATGGCGGTACAGGAGCCCCTTCCCTGATGCGGGGGTGATCCCCCGCCGATGATCCTCGCGATCCGTAGGAGGTGGAGGCCGCGTGCAACAACACCGCGGTACACGTCCGTCTTRGTGGCGGCAGGGCCGGGGAGGCTGGCGAATTCCGACCTCCGCTATTCCCGCGGAAAATCCAAAATTCATGATCACGTCTCGCGGAAGCGGTTGATCGCTTCCAGATGGCGGGTCCGTATCGCGTTGTCGCGCACGCCGAGGCCCTCCTGYGGCGCGAGGCACAGGACCGCGACCTTGCCCTGGTGCAGGTTGCGGTGCACCTCGTAGACGGCCTGGCCGGTCTCGTCCAGTGGATACACCCGTGACACGGTCGGATGAACCAGCCCCTTGGTGATCAATCGGTTGGCCTCCCAGGCCTCGCGGTAGTTCGCGAAATGCGACCCCACTATCTTTTTCAGATTCATCCAGAGATAGCGGTTGTCGTAGGAGTGGRCGAAGCCGCTGGTGGAGGCGCAGGTGACGATCGTTCCGCCGCGGCGGGCCACATAGACCGAGGCGCCGAAGGTCTCCTGTCCGGGATGCTCGAAAACGATGTCCGGATCCTCCCCGCCGGTGAGCTGCCGGATCTTCTTGCCAAAGCGCTGCCATTCCTTCGGGTTCTGGGTGTGCTCATCCGTCCAGAACCGGTAGCCTTCCGACGTCCGGTCGATCACCAGCTCGGCGCCCATCCTGTGGGCAATTTCGGCTTTCTCGGAAGAAGAGACAACGCAGACTGGGATGGCACCGCCGCGCACCGCCAGCTGCGTGGCGTAGGAGCCCAGACCCCCGCTCGCGCCCCAGATCAGCACGATATCTCCCTGCTTCATGTCCGCGCCGTTGCGCGACACCAGCTGACGGTATGCGGTGGAGTTCACCAGGCCCGATGCCGCGGCCTCCTCCCAGCTCAGATGCGCCGGTTTCKGCATGAGCTGGTTCGCCTTGACCAGAGCCAGTTCGGCGAGGCCACCGAAGTTGGTCTCGAAACCCCAGATGCGCTGCTCCGGATCCAGTATCGTGTCGTTGTGGCCCTCCGGCCGTTCCAGCTCGACCGACAGGCAGTGGGCCACCACCTCGTCACCTGGCGACCAGGCGTGTACCCCCGGCCCAGTGCGCAGCACGACACCGGCGAGATCGGACCCTACGACGTGATAAGGCAGGTCGTGTCGCTTGCTGAGCGGGGAGAGACGGCCGTAGCGCTCCAGGAAACCGAACGTCGGCAGGGGTTCGAAGACCGACGTCCACACCGTGTTGTAGTTGATCGAGGACGCCATCACGGCGACCAGCGCCTCACCGGGGCCGATCTCCGGTGTCGCGACCTCGTCCAGGTGCAGTGAACGTCGGGGGTCTTTGTCGCGGGATGCGAGCCCACTGAAAATGTTGACGTCTTCCTTTCGGACGACSACTCCCCGGTAGGTCTCCKRCACCCGGAGGGATGTAAAGGCCTCCTTGGGCGTGTCACCGGCGAGAATAGCTGACCTTATTTCTTTCACGGTCGAACTCTCCTATACGATGCCGACATCGAGCAGATGTTCAGTAGACCCGGAAACCCCGCCCGGTCTTGTACCCCAGACATCCGGACCTGACGAGGTCTTCCAGCAGGAGCGTCGGGGTGTACCCGGGTTCGCGGAACTCCCGGTACAGGGCGCGCTGGATGGCGAGTGTCACGTCCAGGCCGATGACATCGGCGAGTTCGAACGGCCCCATCGGGTGTGCGCAGGCGACCTTCATGGCTGTATCGATCACATCGATATCCACGTAATGGGACTCCAGCATCTTCACCGCGTCATTGAGATATGGGAACAGTAGGGTGTTGACGATGAAGCCGGCGCGGTCGGCACACCGGACCGGGTACTTGCCCGCCGTCCTGGCCACGTCGAAGACAGTCGCGGTCACGTCGTCCGCGGTTACGATGGTCGGCACGATCTCGACCAGGCGCATCTTCTTCGCTGGGTTGAACCAGTGCATACCGACCACATCCTGCGGGCGGGACGTGGCGGTGGCACACTCGATCACTGGCAGCGAGGACGTGGTCGTCGCGAGGACCGCTCCCGGGCGTGCAACCGTGTCGAGTTCAGCGAACAGCGCCCGTTTGACGTCCAAGTCCTCAACGACCGCTTCGATGATGAGGTCACACTCGGYGAGGACGGACAGATCGGTCGAAGCTMGAACCCGTGCCAGTGTCGAAGTACGCTCGTCCGATGAGATCTTTCCCCGTTCGACCGCTTTGTCCAGTGACCGCTCGATCTTCGTCCGGACAGCGGCGATTTTCTTCTCGCTCCGTGCACGGAACACCACCTTGTAGCCATGGTGGGCACAGACCTCGATGATTCCGCTGGCCATGGTGCCGGTGCCGACCACGCCGATCGTGTGCACCGGCCGTCCTGGGACCGCGAAGAAGCCGAGTTGGGGTGGTTCGACCATGTCGACGATCTCGGAGGAGTAAGGGGCGGCATAGGTGTAGAAACCCCGCCCGGTCTTGCGGCCGAGCATGCCGGCGGTCACTAGCTGCTTGAGCAGCGGGGCCGGTGCGTGCAGGTGGTCGCGGGAGGTGTGATAGATCGAGTCGAGAATCTCGTACGCGGAGTCGAGACCGATCAGATCGAGCAGTGCCAATGGGCCCATCGGGTGACCGCAGCCGAACCGCATGGCGGCGTCGATGTCCTCACGGGTGGCGTAGCACGCCTCCAGCATCCGGACAGCGCTGTTAAGGTACCCGAACAGCAGGGCGGTCACGATGAAACCCGCCCGGTCCCCGGCGACCACCGCGGTCTTTCCGACCTTCGCGACGAGCGTCCCGACATCCTCCAGTACAGACGGGTCGGTGACCGCAGTATGGATGATCTCGACCAGGCCCATGACCGGTGCGGGGTTGGACCAGTGGGTCCCGACAACCCGGGAGGGGCGTGAGGTAGCGACGGCCAACGTGATGATTGGCAGGGAGCTGGTGTTCGTCGTAAAGATCGTCTCTGGCGGACACAGCCTGTCCAGCTCGGCGAAGAGCCCGAGCTTCTTCTCGATCCGCTCGGGAATCGCCTCGATGACCAGCTGGCAGTCGGCCACGGCCTCGATCCCGGTTCCGGCCTGGATACGGGCGAGYAGGGCGTCCCGCTCGACCTTGGTCAACTTGCCGCGGCTCATCGCCCGGTCCGTGGAGTGCCGGATCCGATCGAGCCCACGGGCCAGCGTCTCGTCGTTGAGCTCGACGCCGACCACCTCGATGCCGGCGCGCGCCATTACCTCGGCGATGCCGGCGCCCATCGTGCCGAGCCCGACAACTCCGACCTTCGTGCCGTTGAGCTGGATATCCATCAGGTCACCGGTGGACGATCCGGTGCGCTCGCCCCGGATTCTTCACTATTATCCCCATCAATTGCGCCCTGTCTGGGGCGATGCCCCAATGCTCCGGACGGAAGCCGTCGACAATCCGTGTGGTTATCAGGTCGAACACCTCCGCGTTGAGGCGCACCAGGCTGCGGTGGGCATCCCCGGTGCGGCTGACCAGGCCGGCCTGCTCGAGTACCTCGATGTGCTTGCAGACCGTCTGCACGTCGGCCTTGCACCACTCGGCGAGCTCGCCGACCGTGGCGTCGCCGTCGCTCAGCCGCTCGATCAGGTCACACCAGGGCGGATTCGCAAGAGCCTCGAAGATCTGAAACATGATCCTGACCTTCCCCTGCAACCACGATACATCAGCTGATTCGTTTACGATAGCCCACCGAGTGGCCCATGTCGTCAACTGTACGGATGAATATGGGCGTCCTCGGGGCGACGCGTGAGGCCTGCGGTCACCTATGGTCTGGCGGCGCGGTGGCGAACATGATCATTTTTGATGACGGACGGTCYGCCCGAACCCGCCGTGGTTGGCGCTGGAAGCCAAGGGATGGCAGGATGACCTGCAGCTTCGCGACTGTCGCCAGACGGCGGCGGTTGGCGCTAGGAACGTCTCTCTGTAACGGGCAACTGGCTGAGTGGTTGCGATCTACGTGATCGCTTGTGATCGCTCGAGTCTCGTCTGAGGTGCTYGGAAGTGGTGTGTTCCGCCGGGTGCGTGGTTCGGTGTCGGCCGACTGCGCTGCGACCGGGTCTTCMGCCTGCCCGCCCCGCCCGCCGAAGGCGTCCGGCCGGCCACCCCGCCACGGCCCCGGCAGCCCACCCGGCCACRCCAACCGACGACAAGCGATCATCCAACCGGTCGGGAAGACCACGGACAGGTCAACGACCGCAGGACCTGAAGGACCGACAAGTTAAACGACAAGGTGCGCCACGAACGTGGAAGGGAGTGAATTGTAGGAAGAGCTTCTGACTGCGGTGCTGTGTAGCAGATGAAGGATTTGGCCCTTCGGAGTCGCTCTGCGGAGGGAGGCTCCAAGCCGCCACATGCAGCTACCGCCACATGCAGCTAGGGGGAGGCAGGCATTCCCCTGCCCTACATCCGCGACATATTAGGACACGTCGACCTGTCCACCACTGAAATCTACGCACGGGCCTCGACCGAAGCCAAGCGCAAGGCGCTCGAAGCCGCCTACACCGACATCGTCACCGACGMCCTCCCCGAGTGGAACCAGGACCCCGACCTGCTCAACTGGCTCACCTCGCTGTGAGCCCCCGCCGCTGACAGGTTGACAGGTTATGCGCAGCGCTCAAGCCCCGATCGGGTCCTCACCAGGCCCGACAGGYCAGCACTGCGCATAATCCAGCGCTGCTCATTAGGCTCTCCGATCTCACCCGTGCTGGCGAACCTGTTCATGCACTACGCGTTCGACGCGTGGCTGGCCCGGACCTACCCGGGCGTCGCGTTCGAGCGCTACGCCGACGACGCGATCGTGCACTGCGACAGCAGGAGYCGGGCTCGCCACGTGCTGGCCGCGCTCGACGACAGGATGGGACAGGTCGGACTGCGACCGCACCCGACCAAGACCAGGATCGTGTACTGYAAGGACAGCAACCGGCGCGGCTCCCATGAGCACACGTCGTTCACGTTCCTCGGCTACACCTTCCGCGCCCGCAAGGCACGCAGCAGGCACGGGAAGTTCTTCACGAACTTCCTGCCCGCGATCAGCAAGGAAGCCCAGAAGAAGGTCAGCGGGCAGGTCCGCCGATGGCGGCTACACCTGCGGACCGGCCACACCCTCGACGAGCTGGCACGAAAGATCAACCCGATCGTGCGCGGCTGGGCGCAGTACTACGGGGCGTTCTACCGCTCCGCGCTGCTTCCCCTCCTACAGCGCATCAACGCCTACCTGGTGCGTTGGCTCCGCAAGAAGTACAAACGGCTGAGACCGTTCCATAAGGCCCTGGCCTGCTGGCAACGCATCACCCGCCAACGCCCCGGGCTCTTCGCCCACTGGGCATGGACGTCCAACGCCTGGCGATGAGGATGACAAGAGCGGAGTGACGGGAGACTGTCACGCTCCGTTCTGTTGGAGCCCAGGGGTGCAATTCCCCTGGGCCACCCGACCTCAGGAAAGCGCGTTACCCTTCGCCGAGGCAGKGACCATCCATCCGAGGCTTTCGGCCCAGCGGCGGGCACGTTCGGGTTCGCCGGCCACCAGGGGGCCCGGCGGGCCGTCGACGTAGAAGCTCCGTGGACGGTCGAGGAGGGAGAAGCCGAGACGGTGCAGGCACCTTGCCGCACCGGCCGCGGCCGAACCCGCGGGACGGGGGTGACGGACCTTCGTGTCGAACGTGGCCGCTCCGGTGAGCGGCGTCCCCTCGGGCGACCCACTCGGTTGCCTGGGCAGTGCCTCGAGCCACTCCCGGATCCCGATCCYCGGCGACACGACATTGCCCTCGGTCCGCCTGGTGGCGTCGTGCCGGGTCTCGGGCCGACTCATCTCGAACGCATGGGTGGGCCCGCCGACGATGAGGAGCCTGACATCGTCGTTCAGGGCCGGGTCCGCGGTGCCGACCTCTACGAGTCCGACGTCCAACCACGTCGACAGGCCGATCGCGACGGCGTCCGCGATCACCCTGGTGTTGCCGAACATCGATTCATACACGACGAGGGCGCGCATCTCGTCCCACTCCTCACCCGGAACCTCGTACCGGAGCCTCGTACGGTCCCGGCCGAGGGCGACGCCCGAATACCCGCGCTGTCCCGGCCGCCGTCGGTCTGTCGGCTGCCGCCGCGAGCTCCGGTCCTCCCGGTTCTTTCGGTTCTTCCGGTTCTTGCGGCCRTAGGGGTCTCCTCGGCCGTCGCGGGCGTCGACCCTCGATCCAGGTTCCAGACCAGTGTCATCCGTGGACGGCCACGCAGGGCAGGGTAGGACGGTCTGGTCAAACCGGACATTCGGCACGGTCGGCGGCTTCCCCATGGGCCGCCGCCGGAGGTCGGTCCGCGCCGCCGGGAGGCCCGGGCGGGAGGTATGGCGGGCGTGCGGTGAAACGAGCGAACGCGGTGTGGAGGGTGCTGGTCTCCGTAGCGACACCGGCCGGTGTGGTGACGAAGGTAGCGATGGTAGACAATCTCCTCACCGTACGTCGTCTAGCGGGTCGCACAGGAGAATAGATGATCATGGAGGAGTTGCCCGAGTGGGCCGCGGGGATCGATGTCAATCGCCCGAGCGCCGCACGGATGTACGACTACGCGCTCGGCGGATCGCACAATTTCGCGGTGGAYCGGGAGGCGACGCGCGCCGCCATCGAGATCCTCCCGGACGCCCTGCTGATCGCCAGATCGAACCGGTTGTTCCTGCACCGGGCGGTGCGCTTCCTCGCTGCCGAGGCCGGGATCACACAGTTTCTGGACCTCGGCTCCGGGGTGCCGACGGTCGGTAACGTCCATGAGATCGCCGAAGGGGTGAATCCGGAGGCCCGGGTCGTCTATGTCGACATCGACCCGGTCGCCGTCATCCACTCCCGGATGCTGCTGGCCGACAATCCGCGGGCCACGGTGCTCCAGGCGGATGTTCGGCAGCCCGCGTCGATCCTCGGCTCCAGCGCGGTGGCCGAGCTGCTCGATCTTTCTCAACCGATCGCCGTGCTCATGGTGACGGTTCTGCATTTCGTCCCCGACAGCGATGACCCGGCTGGCGTCATCGATTCCTTCCGGGAGGCGACGGCGCCGGGCAGCTACCTGGCCATCTCGCATGTGATCGCGGACGAGCGGGCCGTAGGGATCAACCAGGCCGGCAAGGTCTACGACGAGACCCCTACCGGGGTGACCCCGCGTTCCCGTGCGGAGATCGCCGGTCTGCTCCGCGGATACGAGCTCGTTGACCCGGGCCTGGTCTACCTGCCGGCCTGGCGCCCGGACGCGGCGAGCATGGGCGCCGATCCCCTCGCGGACAACCCGGTGCGTTCCACGATACTTGCCGCGGTCGGGCGCCGGTAGCTCGCCGTTCCCGCCTGTTCCTGACTGTTCTTGGTTTTTATGATTTTTCTTGGCTATCTTTACTTTTTTAATTTTTTATTGGTTTTTCTCCGGCTTCCGGCGCTTTTCCGGCCAGCGGCCGAGGTTTTGTCACAGGGCGGGTCAGGCCCAAGGTTTGTCATGGTCCGGCAAGAAATGCGTGCGATGAGGAGTGCGTGCGGTGAGGTCCCTGCCCCAGACAGCCCGCCAGCAGGGCGTCGCGCGCTTCGCCCAGGCCTGGGCCCGAGAGATCCTCGGCGCCAGCTATCCGGCGATCGGCCTGATCGACGTCGAGCAGCGGTTACGGGCGTTGAGCGACCGGCTCGTCGACGCCCTGCTCGCCGAACCGTTCACGGCCGACCCTGCGGCCGCGGTCGGGGCTGCCGTCGTCGAGTACACCTTCGGCGCCGCGGACGCGTTGGCCGGAACCATCGAGATCTGTGGCACCAGACTGCTCACCGACCTACGACTCGGGACGGCCGACGGGTACGGCGCCCGGCTGGCGGCGTTGCAGGGCGGGCTGGCCCAGGGATACGCCCATGCGCTGCGGGAGCGGATCCTCGCCGGGCAGGACTCGATCCATCGCGCGGCTCTGCACGCGAGCGATGCCCGCTTCCGGATGATCTTCACCGGCTCCGCGATCGGAATCCTGATCAATGATGGAGGCGGACGGATCATCGACGCCAACGACGCTTTTCTGCGGATGCTCGGAGTCGGCCCGGGTCAGGTGCAGGGCAGGTCAATCGACGAGTTCGCGCATCCCGAGGACGCGAGGGAGCTCCGGGAGGCCTATGCCGCCCAGCGGACCGCCGGACCGGAGCACATCCGGATGGAGTGGCGGTTCACCGGGATCGGCGGGTCGGTGGTGTGGGCCGAGCTGACCACGTCGTGTCTGCGCGACGACGACGGGCGGTGCCGTGCGCAGCTCTCCATGATCGTGGATGTGACTGACCGGCATCTGTTGCAGAACCAGCTGCGCCGCCAGGCGYGGCACGACCCGCTCACCGGCCTGCCGAACCGGACGGTACTCATCGAACGGGTCCACGAACTGATGGCCACGGGACCGGAACGTCGCATCGGGCTGTGCTTCATCGATCTGGACGGATTCAAGATGGTGAACGACAGCCTCGGCCACGACGTCGGCGACCGGTTGCTCGTCGCCGTCACGGACCGGCTGCGTCGGGTGCTGTCCCCGGAGCAGCTCCTGGTCAGGATGGGTGGTGACGAGTTCGTGATCCTTGTCGCCGACACAGCCGGCACGGCGGACGCCGTCGCCGTCGCCGAGACCGTGCTGGCGGCGCTGGCGAGCCCGCTGCGGGTGGGTGACCACGCGCTGTCCATCGGAGCGAGCATCGGCATCGTCGAACGGCCCGTCGCCGGCGGGGACTACGCCGATCTGCTACGGGCCGCCGACATCACGCTCTACCGGGCGAAGGCGGAGGGGAAGGGTCGCTGGGCCCTGTTCGAGGCGGAGCGAGGCGCCCGGCAGGTGACCCGGCACACTCTGTCGACCATGCTGCCCCGCGCCCTCGAACAGGACCAGTTCGTCGTCGAGTACCAGCCGATCATCGCCCTCGGCGACGGTGCGGGTGCCAGGATGGCCGCCGGGGCGATGGTCGGGGTGGAGGCGCTGGTCCGCTGGCGGCATCCTGGCCTCGGTCTGCTGCCCCCCGATCTGTTTATCGGGATGGCGGAGGAGACCGGGCAGATCGTGCCCCTCGGCCGGCGCGTGCTGGAGCTCGCCTGTCGGCAGGCGCGGCAGTGGCAGGAGTGTCATCCGCACGCCCTGTTCGTCAGCGTCAACCTGGCCGCCCGGCAGACCCGCGAGGCCGGCCTGGTGGAACAGGTCCGACGCATTCTCGACGAGACCGGGCTTTCCCCGGACCTGCTCCAGCTGGAACTTACCGAGAGCGCCTTCATGGGCACGGCCGACGAGCCGCTGCGGGTCCTGCGCGGGCTCGCCGAGATGGGCGTGCGGATCGCTATYGACGACTTCGGCACCGGTTATTCCAACCTCGCCTACCTGCGTCGGCTGCCGGTGCACACGCTCAAGCTCGCCGGACCGTTCGTCGAGGGCTTCCACTCGGCGCGGGACGCCGACCCGGGGGATGAGGAGATCGTGCAGACGCTGGTCACGTTGGCCCACACCCTGCGCCTGACGGTGACCGCCGAGGGCGTCGAGACCCCGATGCAGGCCGAGCGGCTGCGCGCGGCCGCCTGCGACAGCGCGCAGGGCYTTCTCTTCGCGCCGCCGCTGACGGCTGAGGAGATCACCCAGAGGATCCTCACCCGGTCCGCTGGCTCGGACCGAACATCTTMGAGCCCCACGCAGGCAGCGCGGGCGGCATGGGCGCGCTGATCCCGTAGGACGCGCTGACCTCTCCACCCCCAGTGGACCCTCGGCCTGGATGGCCTTGGCTCCTCCGGGCGGGGGCTCCTCCGGGGCGGGGCGCCGGTCGGTGATCTGCGGTCGGCACCCGTCATACGCTGGGAGTTTGGAGTCGGTAGTCCCGGGAATGGGCGGCGTGTCGATGTCTTCGACGCCTCGGTCCTCCCTGTCCTGGAGGCGGGGCGGACGGGGGCCGCGCACCGGCCCTGAGCCCAGACACCATGAGTCCAGAAACCATGAGCCCAGACGAGGACGGGACCGCCCGTCGCCGGGCGGGCCGAGGATCATCCTGAGCGGATCGCCGACCGTCCCGCGCAGATCGTGAATCGTGCCGGGGAGGGTGTGGAGGAGCCCAGGGACCGGGCTGCCGGCCGTTTCACCGGCCGTTTCACCGACCGCGCCACCGGAGGGGCGACGGGCCGGGATCCGGCGGACGCGGTCGAGCGGCTCTTCGGCGGGGCCGGCACCTGGCTGGCGCAGGGGGATCGGCCTTGACCGGGCATCGGCCGTCGAGGGACGCGACACGAGGGAGTAGCGGCCATGAGCACGACGGCCGGGGCTGAGGATCTCACGGCCCTCGCCCGGCGACTCGCGCCCGAGGTCGTCGAGGAGGCCGTTCGAGAGGCCCGCGAACTCGCCCGACATCAGATCGTCGAGTGCCTCGCCCGTGAGATCACCCGGGTGGCGATGGAGGGCATCAGGCCGGCCGTGACCCCGCCTCGGGACCTTCCTCCCGTTCCGGTCTCGCAGTCGGGGTCGGTTCCGGAGTCGGAGTCCGTCTCGGAGTCCGTCTCGGAGTCCGTTCCGGAGTCCGTTCCGGAGTCGACTGTCGCAACTGTGGGCGTGGTCGGGCCTGGCATCCGGCCGTCCTCGCGCGTGTCCCGGACCGACCGCGGTCTTTACGTATACGGCATCATCCCCGCGGCGAGCGACACCGCCGGAATCGATGGGCTGGGCGCCGACACCGAGGTGGACGCGATCGCGCGGGATGACGCCCGTCGGCACACCGGTCGGCCGGGGCGGATGTTCGACTGCGCGTACCTCGTGCCGCGTTCGGAGGAGGATGCGTTCCTCACCACGGCGACCGCGCTGACGCGGGAGCTGGACGCGGCGGGGTGCCCCGCCGAGGCGACGGGTCCCTGGCCGCCCTACTCGTTTGTCCATATCACGCTGGGTGGTTACCAGCATCTGGGCGGCACCTTCGACGGTCACGAGGACTCGCCCGGCGGTGGAGCGCCGGTGGTTGACCGGGTGCGCACCACTGACCGGGTGCGCACCGCCGATCGGGTTCCGGACGCCGATCGGGTCCCGGGTCCTGTCGGAGGACGGCATGGTGCTGTCGGAGGACGGCATGGTGCTGTCGGAGGACGGCATGGTGGCGGCGATGACTGAGCTCGGCGAGGTGCTGGTTCCCCGGGGGGGCCATGCCGGGACGGGGCGCTGTGCGGGGGCAGGGTGCTTCGGTGGGCCGGGGGAGACGGGATCGCCCCGACCCCCCCGGCGTGTCGAGGGCCCGCTCCGCCTCCTCCGYGGACGAAGAACGATGGAAGAAGGCGAGGACAGCGCCATGACCGTCTCCAGCCAGTCCATGAACCGGGCTCCGAAGCCCAGCAGCCTGGCCGATGTCCTCGACGTCGTGCTCGACAGGGGAATCGTCATCGACGCCTACGCGCGGGTCGCGCTGGTCGGCATCGAGGTCCTCACGGYCGACGCCCGGGTCGTCATCGCGACCGTGGACACCTACCTCCGGTTCGCCGAGGCGGTGAACCGGCTGGACCTCGCRCCCAAGGAGCAGGTCCCGGGCCTGCCCGGACTCATGCATGAGGTCACCGACGGCACCGCGAGGCAGAAGTCGAAGGGGGCGCTCGAAGGATTGAAGGATACCGCCGAGGAGGCGGTGGGCTCGCTGCSTGGCGGATCGTCCGAGGAGCACGCCCGGCGGGATCTGCCGGCCGGGCGCAGCGCGCCGGGCGACCGCCGCAGCGGCCGAGAGGGATGATCGCCATGTCTRTCATCATTTATGGCATCACGCGGTCCGGGCATCCGGCGCCGATGCCACCGCCGCCCGGCATCGGACACCCTCCGGGGCAGGTGCACCTGGTGCGGTTCGGGCCGTTGGCGGCGGCGGTCAGCGTCACCGCGGATGTCGGGATTCTGGGCGAGTCCGAGGCCGTGCGTCATCTGGATATCCTGCAGCGACTTCTCGCCGGAGGCCCCGTGCTGCCGCTGCGGTTCGGGACCRTCGCCCCCGACGAGGCTGCCGTATGCCGTGAGGTCCTCGCCCCGCTCGCCGACGAGATGCCCGATCGGYTCGATGCGCTCGAAGGGCTGGTGGAGCTGCATCTCGACGTGGAGGAGGACGAGCGGTCCGCCCTCACCGAGGTACTGCCGGGCAGCCCGTTCGTCGGGGTCACGCCGTCCGCGGATCTCGACGCGCGGATCAGGCTGGGCCAGCAGGTGGCCGACCTGGTCATCGCCCGCCGGCAGCGCCAGGCCGATGCGATCCTCGACCTGCTGCGTCCGCTGGCGCTGTCCGACCGGCCACGGCGCCCGCACGGCGGCGCGGATGACCCGGTGCTCAGCTGGGCGTTTCTGCTGCGCGATGCCGCCGTGGATGCGTTCGACGCCGCCGTCGCCGATCTCCGTCGCGCCTGTCCGTACTTCACGATCGAATACGTCGGCCCACTTCCCGCCATCGACTTCGCCGAGGACCCCACGGGTCCGCCCGGAGCCGGTGACACGGCGGACGCCGACGCCTTCGGGGGGACCGGCAGATGGGGTTGGAGCTCGGACTCCGACATCTGGGAAGGGAATGATCAATGAAGGGCTCCACCAGGGGCGCCGTCACTTTTCATCCGCTCGCTGACGGCCTCACCCGGATCCTGCCGACCATGGAATACTGTCCCAGCGGGTAGTGTCGGCATCATGGTCGCGGGACGCCTGGTCGGGATCTATACCACGCCGATCCGGGGTACCCGGATGCGGGCCCGTGAGGCCGTTCGAATGATCGAGGGTCACGGTCTCGAAGGCGACCGCTACGCCACCGGCACCGGGACCTACTCCGCGCGCGGTGGCGCCGGTCGCGCCGTCACGCTGATCGAGCGTGAGGTCATCGCCGCCGTGGCCGCGGATGCCGGGGTGGCTCTGGCCGAGTGGGAGACCAGGCGAAACCTGGTGACGGAGGGCGTCGCGCTGCTCGACCTCGTCGGGCGGACCTTCCGCATCGACGACGTTGTCCTGCTCGGTGTCCRGCCCTGCCCACCGTGCTCCTACCTCGAACAGCTCACCCGCCCCGGGGTCTGGAGCGCGCTACGCGACCGAGGTGGCCTGCGCGCAGACGTCGTGCGTGGCGGCACCGTCCCGATCGGCGCGACGATCATCATCCCGCACCGGGAGGCCGAGCCCGTCGACGCGGTCGTGCCGGATCACGCGGTCGCGTCGGGTGYGCCCGCCCCGACCGGTGGAGGATAGCGCCACGCATCCGGGTCAGTACCGCCAGGCGGGATCCCGGTGTAACCGGGCTGGTTCTTCAGCAGCCCGACGCGGGCGGCCACGCCGAGACTGTAGACCAGTGCCCGGACGCGGGCGTCGATCTCGTCGCGGATCGACCGGATCTCCTCGAGCGTGCACTCCGCCGGATCATCCAGTTTCCAGGTGAGGTAGCGCGTGTCGGGGTAGCTGGGAACGGCGTCGCCGCATCCCATGTTGATGACGACGATGGAGTCGCGGACCATCTCGTTGGTTAGTCGCTTCGGGGACTCCCGGGACAGGTCGATGCCTACCTCGGCCATGACGGTGACGACTCCCGGGTGGATGGCCGGGGCCGGGGCGGTGCCGGCGGATCGGGCGCGGAACAGGCCACGACCATGTCGGTCGAGCAGGGCGGCGCCTATCTGAGAACGGCCCGCGTTGTGGACGCAGACGAACAGCACTTCGGGCGGACGAGCCACGAACRCTCCTGGTCGGCCGTGCTGGAACGGTGGGATAACGGGTTGCCGGGGTTGCGGCGGAATGTATTTTCTTCGGATCTGGATGCCAGGTCGCGATGTCAGGAACTTGTTTGAATGTTGATGTTTTCGCGGGCTTCCGTTGCAACGGATGTTGGGTATGTCTCGATGGGGTATCGTCGAACACGGTTTCGCCGGGTGCGGCATCGCGGACCGTGATTTCATGGACCGAATATTCGCCGACTACGAGTCTTGCCGGCGCGACCATTGCCGACCGTAAACGCCGCCGGTCATTGTCAACAACATTTTGATAACACTGATGTAATCGTTCGCGTCGGCCGTGGGTTGCCAGTGGCATACTCCCACGGGTGCCACCGGGTGCTCCCCACGGGGGTGACGAAGTCCCGGCGTCGCCCTGATCACTTCTGGTGGGCGAGGCTCTGGCGGCAGCCGGGAAGATCGCTGAGATGCCGAAGCCGGTGGCGGTGATGGTCACCGAGGCGGTCGACCGTGCCTTCGAGGCGACCCTCGCCAACGCCTGACGGCACTCGGGCGACCAGGCAGACCTTCGCCGCGATGGCACTCGTCAGACCGTCCCCGGGGGCTCGGGGCTCGGGGGTAGGGACTCGGGGCATCGGACGGGGTCAGCGCCGCATCAGCAACGAGCCGCCCAGGAGATACGACCCGACCATCTCGAAGTTCGTCGGCGCCAGGGTGATGTGCGCGACCACGGTGTGGATGTCGCGGAAGCAGCGGTCGAGCCGGCCTGCCGCGCCCAGGGCCCTGGTGCCGGCCAGGCCGTGCAGGGTGTCCACGGCCTTCAGGGTGTTTTCGCCGGCGGCGGTGGCGGCGAGCCGGATCAGGGCGCTGAGCTTCTCCCCGCCGATGAGGCGGGCACTCGCGTGGCCGGCCGCATCGTCGAGCAGCAGTTCACCCGCCCTGACCAGGGCCGCGGCGCGGGCGAGGCCGGCCTGAACGGTATGGCTGGACGCCAATGTCTCCGTCCCGCGGGCAGGAACCGCGCTGACCGCCAGCCCCGGGAAGGCGCTCAGCGCGTCCTGGGCGATGCCGAGCGCCGTTGACGCGGTCGTGAACGGGCCGAAGTCGTAGTACGCGATGGGGTAGCCGCGCGAGGGCCGGGCCGCGGGCAGCCGGCGCAGCAGCCCGCCGTCGACGGTGTGCTCCTCGGGGACGAAGAGGTCGTCGACAGTGAAGCTGACGCTCCCGGTGCCGCGCAGCCCTATCGTGAACCAGTCGTCGGTGAAACGGACGGCATCCCGCGGAACGAACATCATCCGGGTTGTGGGCGGGGCCGGGGCCGACGAGTTCGCCTTACTTCCCGCGGCTACCTCGCCGGCCGCGCTGGTTTCGGTGACGAGTGAGGCGCACACCAGCCAGTCGGCGTGGGTGGAGCCGCTGGCGAAGGACCACCGACCGCGTACCCGGTAACCGCCGGGGACGGCCTCGGCGTGGCCCGACGGGTTGATCCCACCGACGACGAGACCATCGCTCTCCCGGAACATCCGGCCGGCCGTCTGCTCCGGGAGGTAGTCCGACATCCGGCCGATGACGCCCTGGACCCCCATCTGCCAGGCGACGGAGGCGTCGATCCGGGCGAGCGCCTGGAGCACCGCGGAACCGGTCCGGACACTCACCCCGCCGCCGCCGAAGGCCGGGGAGACCCACATCCGGTGGATGTTCTGCTCACGCAGGGCGTCGATGACGTCGGGCGGCGTCATTCTCTCCTGTTCGGCCTGTTCACGGTGCTGGACCAGGACTGGGGCGACTTTCTCGACCCGGGCGAGCCAGTGCCTGGTCTCGTCGTCGGGGTGGGCGGGGCCTGGCCAGAACATGTCACGCATCCACTCTGATCAACCGCCTGATCTGCGGAGACATCGTCCGTCCCTTTCTCGTCGAGGGAGGTAAAGGCTGGTCACCGACGGCAAAGCTCCGACTGAAGCCGCATCTACGGATAGATCATAGCAATTTCTACGTAGATACGGATCGCGAAAGCGCTAAGGGGCCGTGAGAGCGGCCCAGATTACCAGGGTTTCCCTGGCTCTGCGGCTCTGCGGCAGGCGGTGCGGGACGCCACGCACAGTTCACTTTTTCGCTTCCGAAACGGGGGCCGACGGCTGCCCGGAACCTGCACTGTGATGGTCGACGTCGGGGGACTGCGGCCATACGGACAGTGACAGGAGGGCCGGGCGAGATGGCAGAGGAACGCATGCCGAACCGACGGGATGTGCTGGCCCGAGCGACGGTGGCGTCCCTGGCGGCCGCCGCCGGCACCGCCGGGGGGGTCCGGCGGCGCGGGCCGCGGTCGCGGACCGGGCCCCGGGCCAGGTGCGGGGTGGCCGGCCCACGTTTACCTCCGGCGTGCAGTCCGGCGATGTCACCGCGGACAGCGCGGTGGTGTGGGCACGGGCCGATCGGCCGGCGGTGCTCGCGGTCGACGTGGCAGCCACCGAGACGTTCACCGCAGCCCGGCGGGTCGGCGTCGTCCGGGTGGACGCGGCGACCGACTTCACCACCTCGGTGCCGGTCCGCGGCCTGCCTGCCGGCGAGGAGGTGTTCTACCGGGTCCGCCTCGCCTCGGCGGATGACCCGGCGCTCGTCGGCGAGACGTCGACCGGCCGGTTCCGGACCGCCCCCGGCCGTGCTGGCGACGTCTCGTTCGTCTGGTCTGGTGACATCTGCGGCCAGGGGTGGGGTATCAACCCCGATCTCGGCGGGATGCGGATCTTCGAGACGATGCGCCGGCTGAASCCGGACTTCGCGATCTGCTCCGGGGACACCRTGTACGCGGACGGGCCGATCCTCCCGACGGTTCCGCTCGCGGACGGCTCGGTGTGGCGCAACCTCGTCGTCCCGGAGAAGTCCAAGGTCGCCGAGACCCTCGCGGAGTACCGCGGCAACTACCGGTACAATCTGCTCGACGCAAACCTGCTCGCGTTCAACCGCGAGGTGCCGTGGGTGTTCCAGTGGGACGACCACGAGACGCTCAACAACTGGTATCCCGGTGAGATTCTCGACGACTCCCGGTACAGCGAGAAACGGGTGGACGTCCTCGCGGCGCGCTCGCGGCAGGCGTTCCTGGAGTACACCCCGTTCATTCCCGGTCGGGCCGACCCGGGCGGGAGGATCTACCGCAGGATCTCCTACGGCCCGCTGCTCGATGTCTTCGTCCTGGACATGCGCTCGTTCAAGAACCCGAATCCCGACGCCCAGGAGGATCCCGCCGGCGTGGCGATACTCGGCCGCCACCAGAGCGAGTGGCTGCTGGCCGGGCTCGCCGCCAGCCGCGCCACCTGGAAGGTGGTMGCCGCCGATCTCCCGCTCGGGCTGCTGGTGCCGGACAACCCGAGCGGCGTGGAGGCGGTGGCGCAGGGCCGGYCGGGTGCCCCGCTGGGGCGCGAGGTGGAAATTGCGGACCTCCTCGCCGGCCTCCGCCGGCACCGGGTCCGCAATGTGGTCTGGGTGACTGCTGACGTCCATTACACGGCGGCACACCACTACCACCCGGACCGGGCTGCCTTCACCGATTTCGACCCGTTCTGGGAGTTCGTCTCCGGGCCGTTGAACGCCAGCACGTTCGGCCCGAACACGCTCGATCCCACCTTCGGCCCCGAGGCTGTTTTCGTGAAGGCCCCTCCGGCGGGTCAGTCCAACCTGCCGCCCTCGGCCGGTCTGCAGTTCTTCGGCCGCGTGCACCTCGATCCCGGTGGCGGGCTCACCGTGGAGCTGCGGGACTCCGGCGGTGCGGTGCTCTGGTCGACCACGCTCGCCGTCGTCTGACCGGTCACCGCCTCCTGACCGGTCACCGCCTCCTGACCGGTCACCGCCCCGGATTGACGGGTCCTGCRCCAACCATGCCGTTTGCGGGCGGGTACCGGTTCGTGAGCGTGGAACCCGGCGAGGAGGCGACGGGCGTGGGTGACATTCTGGTCGGGACGGCTTCCTGGACGGACCCGACGCTGCTGAGGTCCGGATGGTACCCACCGGAGGTCACCAGCGCCGGTGCCGGCCGGTGCGGATCTACGTGGAATTCCGTAACCACTACTCGTTCCTCGCCGACTCGCCCGAGGTCCGCCGGCTGCTGAACAGCTCGTCGCTGATCTCGGAGCAGCTCGTCCAGCAGCTGCACGCGAACGGCGTCGATCCGCTGGAGCTTCCGCAGTTCAGCGTGGTCCGACTCGGTGACCTGAAGCTGCACGCGGACGAGCGGGTCTACTCGGTCTCGCCGTTGGAACTGCGGCTCGCTCAGCAGACCGGCCAGCTCGCGCGGGGGCCCGCCGTGGATGCGGCCAGGCACCTCGCGGACCTGGTGCCGGCCCGCATCGGGCAGGTCCTGAACACCGCCGGGCTCGCTGATCTCCAGCCCAGGCTGGAGAGTTACTTCGGCCCGGCGTTCCTGGCCGATCAGGCGGTGTTCACTCTGGCGGACATCTGCACCCACGTCGGCATCGAATGCTTCGCCGAGGGACGGGTCACGCTGGAGACGTTACTGCTCGCGCCCCTGTTCCGTCCGGCCGGCGCCGGCACGGTGGCGTTGGTGCACACCGTTTTCCAGGAGTATTTCGCCGCGCGCTACCTGCGGACCGCGGCCGGACGGGAGGCCGCGGGCAGCAACGCCGAACCGATTCTGACCGAGCAGGTCCGGGAGTTCCTCGTCCACCTCGGCGCCGAGACGATCCCCGCGCCCCCGCGGACGCTGCCGGCAGCGACGTACCTGGTCGGGCCGAGCCACCGCCTCCTTCTTCGAAAGATCGAGAAGCCGGTGCTGTTCGACGAGTTCCCCGTGACGGTCGGGCAGTACAAGGCGTTCCTCGCCGCGGTCGCCGAGCAGGGCTGCGCGCAGTGGGATCATCCGGACACTCCGCCAGGCCACAGCCACGAACCATGGCAGGAACGCTTGCGCAACCCGGAGTACTTCACCGATCCGGTGTACGATAACTACCCGGCGAACTGCGTCAACTGGTGGAGTGCCTACGCCTTCGCCCGCTTCGAGGGCAAGCGGCTGCCGACCTGCGTCGAGTGGGAGGCCGCCGCCCGGGGCACGGATGGCCGGCTGTTCCCCTGGGGAGACGGCGTCGACCTGGCCGCGGTCAACTGCGCCGACGYGTGGAGCGGCCGGCCGTTGGTGACCTACGAGGTCTGGAAGCAGGAGATCGACGGCGGCCGGTTGCGGGRCTGCGCCCCGACCCCGGTGACCGATCATGCGGCGAACCTGTCCCCGTTCGGGGTGCACGGCATGTCCGGCAACGTGTGGGAATGGACCGAGACCGTGTTCGACGGGATCAACTCCGCGGTGATCTGMGGCGGCTCCTACGACAACCCGTACCGGGCGGTGCAGACTTCGTCGAAGGCCCTGTACCTACGTCGGGGCAGCAGTAACGCCGTCGGGTTCCGCTGCGTGCRGGAGGTCGCGTGACCATGACCGGCGAGCCGGACAGCGGGCAGCGGTTCGGCCGGATCGTCGACCGCCAGCCGCTGGGCAGCGGACCCCACCGGGTCACCGCCACCTACCTGGTTCGCGACGAYGAGACCGGCGAGATCCACGGCTTCGACTACAGCGACATCGTCACCGAAGGATTCCGCACGATCATCGTCGGGGAGCGTGTGCGTTTCGAGGTCGACCCGTCCACCGGCCGAGCTCACTTCGTGATCAGACTGGACCTTCCGGAGGTCGACGAATTCTACCGGTAGACCAGCCGGGACGGCATTCCTTCGTGGTCGTCTGTCCCGCCTTCCTCACCGGCACCCCGGACTGGCCGGAAGGTCCGCTGCCGTTACGCCACAAGGAAATCGAAGCGACCACCGCCGCACGCAGCACCTATTTCAGCGCCGCCTGCGCACGCATCCTCTACGGCACGCCTGACCGGCCGAGTCGCTGGCAGCGCACCGCACCCACCGGCGAGACGGACAGCCCGATCTTCGGGACGGAGATCCTCCTACCCGACCCGGACCGGCCGGATCGCGCCTTCGTCATCGTCCATGTCCATATCCAGACCGGCGGGTCCGAGCTCCTCGACGTCCTGCGCGCCGTCGCCGGCCGGCGCGGCAGTGCGACCCCACCCCCCGACCTCGGCTCGGCGCTGCCCACCTGGGCCCGCCTGGCGCCGTCGGCCCGAAGGTTCACAATCGCCTTCCTGACCTTCCCCACCCTTCCCGAAGCCGACCCGCCGCGACCCGTTGACGCCGCCCGAATCGACTCTTGGTCGACCGCGGACACCTGGCTGTGGCATCTCGCATCCCGTACCGCCAACGCCGACTACCCGCCGGATCCCGACCACGCCGACCAGCTCCTCGACAGACGAGTGATTCTCTCCGCAGACTGGCGCGGGCTCGTCACCCGGGACGGCGCCGCCTTTCTCGGTCTACGCCCCGACGACGGCGCCGACGATGCGTTCTTCGGCTTCGCCCAGCTCTACGCCCACACCACCTACCTCGACGCGGTCCTGATCGGCATGATCCAGAACGTGGCCATCACCGAGATGATCGCCGAGGCGGCCCGCGCGTTCGAAGCCCAGGACCTTACCCGTCATCTTGCTCGTCTCGAAGAACGGGCCGCGCGATTCCGCAACATCTACTGGCTCCGGGACGCCAGCGCCCACGGCCCGGCGAACGACATCCTCACCGCCTATCAGGCACAGCACCATCTGCCCGAGCGGTTCGACGCCGTGCTCACCGAGATCGTCGACCTGAACCGGATCGCCCAGACCCAGGAGGGGCAGCAGGTCGGCGCGGCRCTCGGCGTCATCACCGTCGTCGGCCTGCCCTTCGGCGCCGCCTTCGCGGTACTCCAGGTCCTCGGCGTGAACTCGGCGCGAGACCTCCTCATCGGCGTGCTCGCCGCGCTCGCCGGTTCCGGCGCCCTGCTCCTCACCCGGTTCGGCCGGCTCCTGCTCCGTTCTCTCCGGTAACCGGAGTAACGGGCTCCCGAAGCCGAGCGGAACCTCGGCCACGCCCCGGAAAGGGACGCTCCGTCGCCAGCGCACCGGGATGGCGGCGGAGTTTGATACTGCGGCCGCACAGTTGACTGGACGGCCRCGGCAGACGCCACAGCAGACATTGAACGGTGCGAAGCCAGTCGAAGTTTTCGACAATCCRCTGGCAGGGCATGTGTCGCCATGACCACTTGRTTCCGCCCCAATCTCGCGCGAAGGGGTAGCGCGACAACGGGGAATGACCCGACAGTGGAACCAGCGGAGGAGGTGAGTCCGACGAGCCCGAYGAACCGACGCACTCTCATCGGCGGCAGCATGGCAGCAGCCGGCCTGTTCGCCACCGCGGACACCTCGGCGGCGATCTCCGACCGCATCGCCGAATCGGCTGTGGCTCCTCGCACCCTCCGCGAGATCGAACGGGACGTGCACGACATCGCCGCGGCCTATACCGCCACACCCGCGGGCCTGCTGGTGCCCCGGGTCGAAACGGGCTGGCTCGCCGTAGAACGGCTCCTCGACGGCCGGGTCCGCGGCCGGACCCGCACCACCCTGGACACCCGCGCAGRCCAGTACGCGCTCTACCTCGCGTTGACCGCTAACGACCTCGGCCACACCCAGGCAGCCGACACCTACCTCGACCTCGCCGGCCAGCACGCAGACGAGGCCGGGGATCGGCTCCTCGCGGACTGCGTCGCCGTGCTCGACAGTTCGTTCGCGTTCTTCCGTAACCAGCCGCACCGCGCCCAAGCCGTCGCCGCCGAACGGCGCCAGGACGCCCACCCCTACGCCCACCCCTACGCCCGGCCCATGCTCGGCGCCTGCGAGTCCCGCGCCGCGGCCCGTGCGGGCGATCCGGCGGCAGCCCGCCACGCCCTCGACGACATGTGGGCAAACCTGTGGACCGGTGGCCCTCTGCCCGGAACGGTCGCCGTTGACGAGGATCAAGCCCTCGCCCAGAGCGCGGCGATCCTCTCTCAACTCGCCGATCCCGCGAGCGAGGAGCACGCCCGGCGCGCTATCGCGGCCTACGCGGATTCCGGGCGTGCCGGGAACCTCGGGGGGTCATACAACGCCCTCGCACGCAGCTACCTACGCCGACCCGAGCCGGACCCCGAACGGGCCGCCGATGCCGCACGCTCCGCGCTGGCCGCTGTCGGGGAACAGCGAACGAGTTGGGTTGTCGACGTCGCCGGGCAGATGTGGCGGCAGATGGACGCCCGCTGGCCCGCCCTGCCCGCAGTCCACGACCTGGGGGTACTCGTCCAGGCCGCCGAACGGCCCRCACTTCCTCCAACCGCCACCTGAGCCGTATCCGAACATCCGTTCGTACGAGGCGCACAATGGGCGGGTGCGTCTCACCGTCGATCGTGACTCCTTGGCCAGCCTCGTCCCCTGGGCCGCCAGAATCCTCCCCGGCCGGGCAACCACCCAGCTCCAGGTCCTCGCCAGGCTCTTCCTCGAAGCGGGCGAGCATGCGCTGAAGGTCAGCGCCTACGACTACGAGGTGGCAGCCCGCGCCGCCGCGGGGCGGGCGCGGCCCTCACCCTCGACGGCCCGCTTCCCTTCGAGCTCCTGCCCGGTGACGAGCTCGGCCGGGATCTGCTGTCCCGGCGGCGGTTACACGATCTGCGGCACAGCTCGGCCTCGATCCAGCTCGCTGAGGGGGTCGACATCACGCTCGTCTCGAAACGCCACGGGCACAGCTCTACCCGGATCACGGGGGATCTGTACGCCCATCTGTTGCGGTCGACGGGCCGGGCCGCAGCGGAGGCAATCGCGAATGCAGTTCCCCGCGCCCACGTGCCGCCCACAACGATCAAGGAGCATTCCGGGGATAGGGAGAGAAATGCTTAGCTGCAGGTCAGGGGCCTGCGTACGGGTGCGCCGCCAGGGACTTGAACCCCGAACCCGCGGATTAAGAGTCCGCTGCTCTGCCAATTGAGCTAGCGGCGCGTTGCCTCCGCGTCCCCGCGGCGACATGCAGAACTCTACCAGGCGCTGGAGACGAGTGGCCGGGGGGTGCGGGCGCGGCGCTCGGTACCGGCGGCCACCTTGGAGATCGCCGATGGCGGGGGCTCCGGGGTCCCTGTGTGTCCTCCGGGGTCCCTGCGTGTCCTCCGGGGCTGATCTTGCTCGGGACCTTGCTCGCTCGGGACCTTGCTCGGGACCCGCGGCTTCCTGTGGTCTCGGCTCGGAGCCGTGACGGGCATCAGCGGGGTTCCAGGAATGTTTCGCTGATAGACATGACGTGGCCGACGCCGCGGGCCTGCCGGACGTACGGTCAGGCTGGGACACCGCGGTGAGGCTGGGACGCGGCGGCTTTGGCGTCTCGTCCCAGCCTTCGCGTCCGATCCGGACCGGCGTCACGCGGGTACCGAATCGGACCTGACGACCTGGAGGCCCACCGCGAGCTCCGAAGCATCGTCCGCTGACACGGCCCGTCCCTCGCACGGACCGCCGGATCGGCCGGACCCCAGTCCGCATCCGGCTCTGGCTCCCGTCGAGCGATCGCAGTTGCCCAGCCCACGCCCACGGCCCCAACCAGCCGAGGAGCCTGCCGCGCCCGGGCCGGAGAAAGCCGAGGAGGCCGGGCCGGAGAAACCGGCGGCCGGCTGGCTGCGCAGGATTCTCCGCGAGATCCTCGTGTACCGCCGCAACGCCGCCTTGGCCTTCGGCGCCGCGCTGCTCGGCACGCTCGTCACGGCCGCCGTCCCGTTGGTCGAGCGGCAGGTCATCGACAACGTCGTAGTCACGCACCGCCACTCTCTCGCACCCTACGTCGCCATTCTGCTCGGGGCCGGGGTCGTCGTCTTCGCCGCCGCGTTCGTCCGACGCTACGTCGGTGGTCGGCTCTCCCTCGACGTCCAGTACGACCTGCGCGACGCCGTCTTCAGCGCCATCGAGCGCCTCGACGGGGCCCGGCAGGACCAGCTCCAGACCGGGCAGGTGGTGAGCCGGGCGATCTCGGACGTCACCGTGGTCCAGGGTCTGCTGTCCTACCTGCCGATGATGAGCGGCAACCTGGTGCTCTTCGTCGTGTCCCTTGTGGTGATGGCCTGGCTGTCCCCGCTGCTCACTGTCATCGCGCTCGCGCTGGGGCCGGCGCTGTTCATCGTCGGCTACAGCGCCCGACGCACGGTCTTCCCGGCGACCTGGGCGGCGCAGCAGCAGGCTGGCGAGGTTGCCGGAGCGGTCGAAGAGGCCGTCGCCGGCGTCCGGGTGGTGAAGGGGTTCGGACAGGAGGCCCGCGAGCTGGACCGGCTGGCGGTGGACGCCCGGTGGCTGTTCGCGCTTCGGATGCGTGCGGTGCGCATCACCAGCAGGTTCGGTGCGGCGATGCAGRCCGTTCCCGCGCTCGGCCAGGTCGCGGTGCTGGCGCTCGGCGGCTGGCTGGCGCTGACGGACCGGATCACCCTCGGTACCTTCCTCGCGTTCAGCACCTATCTCGGCGCCCTGATCGGGCCGACGCGGACCCTCGCCGGTCTGCTCACCGTGGGCCAGCAGGCCAAGGCCAGCACGATACGCATCTTCGAGATCATCGATTCGCAGCCGGCGATCACGGACCGGCCGGACGCCGTGCGCCTTGGCCGGATCCGCGGGCTGGTCGACCTGGACAGTGTCACGTTCGGCTACGCTCCGTCTCGCCCCGTGCTGCGGGACGTGAGCCTGCGGATCGAACCGGGGGAGACGGTCGCCCTCGTCGGCACGTCCGGTTCGGGTAAGTCGACGGTCGCGATGCTGCTGCCGCGGTTCTACGACCCCCAGGCCGGGACGGTCCGCCTTGACGGTGTGGACATCCGCACGGTGACACTGTCGTCGCTGCGGGCGCAGATCGGGGTCGTCTTCGAGGACAGTTTCCTGTTCTCCGACACGGTGCGCGCGAACATCGCCTACGGCCGGCCGGGTGCCACGGACGACCAGATCATCGCGGCCGCGCGGGCGGCGCAGGCGGACGTCTTCATCCGCGGCCTGCCCGACGGCTATGACACCGTCGTGGGAGAACAGGGCCTGACCCTCTCCGGCGGCCAGCGCCAGCGCGTCGCGCTCGCCCGCGCGCTACTCACCGATCCCCGCGTCCTGCTCCTCGACGACGCGACCTCGGCCGTGGACGCCCGGATCGAGGCCGAGATCCATGACACGCTTCGGACGATCATGCGTGGCCGCACCACTCTGCTCATCGCGCACCGRCGCTCCACCCTGCGCCTTGCCGACCGGATCGCCGTGCTCGACGCCGGCCGGATCGTCGACGTCGGGACCGAGGCCGAACTGACGGCCCGATGTCCTCTGTTCCGCCATCTGCTCGCCGGCCCCGGCGAGGGCCTTCCCGACCAGCTCTCGTCCCCGTCCCCGTCTCCCGACCCCGGCCTTTCTTGCCTGTCCAGAGGGATAAATCAGACGCAAAAGGCTCTGGATAGGCAAGGAAGTAGGCAAGRGAAAGGAAGTAGGCAAGGGAAAAGAAAGGGAAATGTTCTCCGGGGTGGTGCTACCCGGGGTGGTCTCGGCCGGGGGCTCGGCGGCGGGGGCCCCTTCGGTGACATGCCGGCGACCCCCGACCTGCTCGCCCGGGTCGACGCCCTGCCCCCGGCGCTCGACGAGCCGCGGGTCGACCAGGCTGCGGCGGCCGCCCCCGACCCGGCATTCTCGCTGCACCGGCTGCTGGCCGTGGTCCGCTGGCCGCTCATCCTGGGCCTGCTGCTGGTGGCGGCAGACGCCGTCGCGGGTCTCGCCCTGCCAGCGTTGGTGCGGCATGCCGTCGACGCCGGCGTGAGCGTCGGGGCACGTGACGTCCTGTTCGCCACCGCCGGTGTCGCGCTGGCGGTGGTGCTGGTCAACTGGGCGGTGCAGGTGTGGCAGACCCGTGTCACGGGCCGGATGGGGGAGCGGCTGCTCTACATCCTGCGGGTGAAGACCTTTGCGCAGCTGCAGCGCCTCGGGCTCGACTACTACGAGCGCGAGCTCGCCGGCCGGATCATGACCCGGATGACGACCGACGTCGACGCCCTGTCGACCTTCCTGCAGACCGGCCTGACCACCGCCATCGTCAGCCTGCTGTCCTTCTTCGGCGTCCTGGTGGCGTTGATCGTGCTGGACGCCGAGCTCGCCCTGGTCGTCGTCGCCGTACTGCCGATCCTGATCGTGGTGACGGTGGTGTTCCGGCGTCGCTCCTCCGCCGCCTACACCGAGTCCCGGGAACGGGTCAGCGCCGTCAACGCATCGCTGCAGGAGAACCTGACCGGGCTGCGCATCGCCCAGGCGTTCGGCCGGGAAGCGGTCAACCAGGCGAGGTTCCGCGAGCTCGCGGACAGCTACCGCCGCTCGCGGCTGCGGGCACAACGGATGATCGCTCTCTACTTCCCGTTCGTCGAGTTCCTCTCCCGGATCGCGGGTGCTCTCGTGCTGGGAATCGGYGCCCACCTGGCCGTCGGCGGATCCCTGTCGCCGGGAGCACTACTCGCGTTCCTGCTCTACGTGGACCTCTTCTTCGCGCCGGTGCAGCAACTGTCCCAGGTGTTCGACGGTTATCAGCAGGCCCGGGTCGGTCTGCGYCGGCTTTCCGAGCTGCTGCGGACTCCGACCTCGACGCCGTCGGCCGAGTACCCGCGACCGGTCGGACGGCTGGCCGGCGAGGTGGTCCTGGACGGCGTCCGGTTCGCCTACGTGGGAGGCACTGCCGCGCGGACGGAGAACGCGGGGYCGGCGGGAAACGCGGGGCCGGCGGGAAACGCCGTGAACGGGGTGAGCCTGCGCATCGCCCCGGGGGAGACAGTCGCCCTGGTCGGGGAGACCGGCGCGGGCAAGTCCACGGTGGTGAAGCTGATCGCCCGGTTCTACGACGTGACCGAGGGCGCGGTGCGGGTGGACGGTGTTGACGTGCGCGACTTCGACCTGCCCGCCTACCGGCGACGGCTCGGCGTCGTTCCGCAGGAGCCGTTCTTGTTCTCCGGCACGGTCCGGGACGCCATCGCCTACGCTCGGCCGGATGCCTCCGACGCCGAGGTCGTGGCGGCGGCGCGGGCGGTCGGCGCCCACGCGTTCATCACCCGCCTGGCCGACGGCTACGATCATCTGGTCGGCGAACGCGGCCGGGGACTGTCCGCCGGCCAGCGTCAGCTCCTGGCGCTCGCCCGCGCGGAGCTCGCCGACCCGGACATCCTGCTGTTCGACGAGGCGACCGCGGCGCTCGACCTCGCGACGGAGGCTGCGGTCACGGCAGCCTCGGAGGCGGTGGCCACCCGGCGGACCACGATCATCGTCGCCCATCGGCTCACCACGGCGGCCAGGGCCGACCGGGTGGTCGTGATGGCGGACGGCCGGGTGGTCGAGCAGGGGCCGCACGCCGAGCTGGTGCACGCCGGCGGCCCGTATTCCCGCCTGTGGGCCGCCTTCACCGCGGAGTCGGTCACGCCCGCGGAGTCCGTCACGCCCGTGGATCTCAGCCCGACCGCGGACAGCGGTGCTGACCGGCGAGCGGCTGGCTGACCGGCGAGGGCGACCTCATTCCGTAATGTCATGGTTCGCCCTCAAGTCTGAGGGGATGCCCTCACGGGGCGACGAGCGAGCCCGCCCGCCGCCCCGATCGACCGAGCGGTCACCCGGGGCCGGCGGCGATCAGAGGAGGGGATCATGAAGGCGAACGGTCTGTTGATGGAGATCGCCTGGCCACGGCTGCCCAGCGGAATCGCCACACCAGGTGAACTCGCCGACCGGCTGGACGCCGACCTGCGGGACCGCGCCAGGGTCGCCGCGTTCGACGAGCACGGTCTGTGGGTCCGGGTCCACCAGCCGCACCAGGTCGAGGCGCTYGCTGCCGAACTCGCCTATAAGCTCTCCCAGGTTGGCGCGCCCGATCAGACGTTCCTCTCCTGGCACGACGAGCTGGGTGATCATCGTCGTTCGCTGAGCGGCCGTCGGATCGGGATGCACCGCAAGGTCGCCTGAACATTCCGGCGAATTCTCGACGAGGTCCCGGGAAGCCCGGGAAGCCTAGAAGATGGTGGATCGGCCCGGTCAGCCCTCGGTCAGCCCCCGATCGGTCGGCTGGCGGTCAGCCCGCGGCCGGCTGGAGGGTCTCCCGAGCGATCGCGGTGCCGAAGCGGACGGCGCCAGGGGACGGGACCGGGCAGGCTGTCATCGGCTTCTGGGGCAACGGACAGAAGTGGACCCCGTCGGGGCTGCGGACCGTGACGACCCCGCCGGGCTCGCAGGTCTCGCCCGCGGCACAGGGCATCGTCGAGGTGAACCGGCCGTCCATGGTCAGGACCCGACCCGCGGGGACCACCCGGGTACGTTCGTGCTCCGCGGCGATCTGGCGCCACAGGCGGTCCAACGGGGTCATCCCGGCCTCGTCGACCGTCTGGTCACGCCGTGGCGGCGCATCCACGAGGACRACTTCGATGCCCTGATTCGTCAGCATCGTGACGGCCTTCGTCACGTCCTCCCGGTAGGCCGTCACCAGGTCACGACCCTGCATACAGGGCGTCACCTGGTTGCCGGAGAACACCAGAACCGCGGTGGTCGGCCGCCAACGCCGCGCCTGGTCGCGGATGTCCATGAGCCAGTCGCAGGGAGCCRTGCCACCCCAGGTGCGCACCAGCACGGCGGTCCCGCCGTCCGCGCGGGCCGCCTCGTCGAAGGCGTCACCCGCCTCCCAGGCGAGCGAGTCGCCCCACAACGCCACCCGTGGCCTGTCGTCGGAGGTCCTGTTCACCACCAGGGCACCCCCGACCAGGACGATCGCGACGACGAACAGCCAGCCGATCGGTCCCCGCCGTCCGATCCGCACGGTCCGCCCCTTCCTGCCCCGCCGCGCCGGCCGGTATCACCGGATCCCCGATCACGTCCGACCCTGCCCGGCTGCCCACCACCTCATCGTGCTTCCTGCCCGGCGCTGTTCTGGTGACGGGTGTGCCGTCCCCACGAGCGGACATTACTGAACGTACCGCCCATAGCTGTTCTATCCAGAGACCCGAGTAGCTCCGCTAGCGCGGGCGGTCGTGGCCGAGACGGAGGCTGGGGGCGGGRCATGGCGGTACCCGTGGCGGTGGGCATGGGGGCGCCGGTCGGAAGGCGAGACCGGATCTGTGGGAGAGTTTTTGCCATGACGCGGTCCGTTGCGACGCGCAGGCCCRCCATGGCACGCCGTGCCGCCGCCACGGCGTTGACCCTGGGCGGCGCGGCCKGGCTCACCTACGGCATTCCGTCGCTCACCACACTGCGTCGACTACGGCTGCGGTGGACGCCGGCGCTCGCAGGGCTCGGCGCGCCCGATCACGTCGCGCTCACCTTCGACGATGGTCCGGATCCCGTGTCCACGCCACAGTTTCTCGACGTGCTCGCCGAACTCGACGTGCGGGCGACGTTCTTCGTCCTCGGTGGTCTGCTGGAACGCGCACCGACGTTGGCGCGGGAGATGGCCGCCGCCGGGCACGAGCTGGCCGTGCACGGCTGGGATCATCGCCCGATGCTGTTGCGCGGTCCCCGCTCCACGCACGACCATCTCGCCCGCACCCGGGACCTGGTCGTCGAGATCACCGGTCGCGCGCCGCGGTTCGTCCGGCCGCCGCACGGCATCCTCTCGGCCGGGCTGCTCGTCGCGGCCCGCCGCCTCGACCTCAGCCCCGTCCTGTGGTCGGCATGGGGACGCGACTGGACGGCCGAGGCGACGCCGGGCAGCGTGCTGGGCACCCTCGCCCCCGACCTGTGCGGGGGCGCCACGGTGCTGCTGCACGACTGTGACTGCACATCGGCCCCCGGGGCCTGGCGCAGCGCGCTCGGGGCTCTGCCCGGGATCGCCGCGCGCTGCGACGACGCCGGCCTGCGCCTTGGACCACTCGCCGAGCACGGCCTACCGGCCTGGTCGAATCCTCCTTCTGGCAGGAGCGGCCGGGCAGGTCAGACGGCCGGGTAGAGGGAGTAGCTCGGGAAGTTGCCGACGAGCCGCTCGTCGGCGTCCGTGCCTACGGTGACGGCCCTGGCCAGATGGACACCGCCGACGAAGGCCCCCTTCCAGGAGGCGCCGCGGCCACCGAACGGCTCGTCCCGGTCGCCGCGGGAGCGCGGCTTGTTGACTCCGACCTTGAACGCCTGCAGCTCCCCGGCGAGCCGGCGGGCATGGGACTCGTCGTCGCAGGCCAGTGAGGCAACCAGCGCGCCGTTGGAGGCGTTCATCGCCGCCAGCAGCTCAGCCTCCGAGTCGACGACGACGATGGTGTCGACCGGGCCGAACGGCTCCGCGTGGTGCAGCGCGGACGACGCCGGCGGGCTCAGGATCGCCACCGGCGGCACGTAGGCGGAGGTGTCCTGCCCGGGGATGAACCGGCCGTCCGCGAGGTCTCCGCGGTAGATCGGCACGCCGCCCTTCGTGATCGCCTCGTCGATCTTCGCGGCCAGCTCGGTCGCCTTGTCCGCGGTGATGACCGGGCCGTAGTCCAGCTCGGGCAGCTGGTCGGTGTCGTCGGCGACGGCGAGGGGATGGCCGAACCGGACGCCGGAGACCACCGGCAGGTACATCTGGAGGAACCTGTCGAACAGTTGGCGCTGGACGACGTAGCGGGGGTAGGCGGTGCAGCGCTGCTTGCCGTACTCGAAGCCCTTCTTCAGATGGGCGGCGAGCACGTCCCACTGGGAGAAATCCCAGATACCCCAGGCGTTGAGGCCCTCCTGCTCTAGGAAGTGGCGCTTACCGGTGTCGACCAGGGCAGCGGCGACCTGGCCACCCGCCGACCGGCCGCCCACGAAGGCCAGGCAGCCGATCTCGGGGGCGCGGACCAGCGCCGAGCTCAGCCGGGAACCCGATCCGGAGACCAGCGAGACCGGCAGACCCTCCCGGCGGGCCAGTGCGCTCGCCAGGGTCAGGCAGGCGGCGCCGCCGTCGGTCGGGGTCTTGGCGATGGTGCCGTTGCCGGCGAGGATCTGGACGAGCACGGCATGCATGAGCACGCTCATCGGGTAGTTCCAGCTGGCGATGTTGCTCACCGGACCGGGTAGCGGGGTGCGCCCGGCGATCATGCCGTCGATCTCGTCGATGTACCAGCGCACCCCGTCGAGGGCACGGTCGACGTCGGTGCGCGCCAGTCGCCAGGGCTTGCCGATCTCCCAGACGAGCAGGAGAGCCAGCAGGTCGCGGTGGGCGTCCATGGCGTCAACGGCGGCGCGTACTCGGGCCTTGCRCTCGGGCAGCGCCACGTCGCGCCAGTGCTTGTGGTCGTCGAGAGCGGCCCGGATCGCATCCCGGGCCTCGTCCTGCTCGATCATCGGGGGCCCGGCGATCGGTGTGCCGTCGACGGGGGACAGGCTGTGCAGTGGATTTCCAGTTCGATGCCAGTGCCCGCCCCAGAGATTACGGAGGCGGTCCTCGTCGAACGCCTCGGGGGCAACCTGGCGGCAGGTGGTGAACGCCTCGGACCAGGTGGTACCCGGCTTAATGTGGAGTCGTGGCTGGGAGCTGCTGGATGCTGCGGCCATACCGGTGATATTGACGGTCATCCGCCGATCACGCCAGGCAAAGCGGCCCACTATTTCGAGGATTCTTAGATGACTGTATCAGATTAATAACTCTCGGTAATTTCCTGCATAAATCGTCATGTGGTCACTCATCGCCCCCGCTCGATATCCAATGATCTTGCTGGTGCTGCTGGTGCTGCTGGTGCTGCTGGTGCTG
>NZ_MAQZ01000076.1:0-4121 GCF_001756285.1 Frankia sp. CgMI4 | reverse complement strand
TGGTGCTGTTGGTGCTGTTGGTGCTGGCTTGCCGCTCTGGTCGCCGGGGTCGTTGCCAGGAGGAAACCGGGCGCGACTCGCCACGCGAACATGGTCCTATGCGGGTGGGTGGCAGCGTCCACCGCGTACTATTTCCGGCATGTCGGATGCGTTTATCGGGCAAGATGGTGGCACCACTTCGGCGCCGTCACGACCTCGGGTGTGTACTTCATCACGTAGAGTGGGATGGTGTCCGAACCGCCTTTCGTTCGCGTCCGGGTTGCCGCCGCTCGGACCATTCGATCCTGATTCCCGGATGTGTGATGACGGCCAGTGTCGTGCCGCCGTCGGCCGCTGAAGCCGACTCCGTCGAGGGCTCCGCGCTGATCCGGGTCCTCGTAGTAGATGATCATGAGTTGTTCCTTCAGGGCCTGCAGACGGTCCTGGAGATCGAGGAGGACATCAGCGTCGTCGGCCGGGCCGGTAACGGTCAAGAGGCTCTGACCTTGGCCTCCGGGACATCGCCGGACATCGTCCTGATGGATGTCCGGATGCCGGGCCGGGACGGGATCGCCGCGGCGGGTGCCATCAAACGTGCTGTTCCGCGCACGCGTATCGTGATGCTCACGGTCTCGGACGAGGAGTCTGACCTGTTCGAGGCGATCAAGGCGGGTGCGGTCGGGTACCTGCTGAAGTCGATTCCGCCGCACGAGGTGGCCGACGCGGYGCGGGCTGTCCACAATGGGCAGAGCCTGATCAGTCCTTCGATGGCATCGAAGTTGATGGTCGAGTTCGCCACGATGGCCCGGGGTACCGAGGACCGTCCTCGGKCGCACGCCCCGCACCTGACCGCGCGAGAACTCGAGGTACTGAAGCTGGTCGCTGAGGGGCGCGCGAACCGCGAGATTGCCCGCAAGCTGTTCATCAGTGAGAACACGGTCAAGAACCACGTTCGTAACATCCTGGACAAACTGCAGCTGCACTCGCGGATGGAGGCCGTGATGTACGCGGTTCGTCAGGGGCTGTTCGACATCGAGTGAGCCCGGCGGGGCCGCACGGTTGCCACGGTGGGCCTCTGTCCGCCAACCCGCGGGGCCTGGTCGGCGGGATATTGYTCTGGGGTGGGTGACGGGACTTGAACCCGCGGCCACCGGGACCACAACCCGGTGCTCTACCAGCTGAGCTACACCCACCAGAACCTGGCTGCCATGCCGAAGGAGGAGACCCGGCCGGACCGGAGATCCTCCGACCGGTGCGAATCCGGGATATTCCGAATCCGGGACGTTCCACCCACGCCGCCTGACCAAGCGAAGCTATCGTACCGGTCCGCGCCACTGGATGGGCAAGGGGGTTACCCCGGTCATGCCCGCCGCGCTCTGCGAGATCACTGCCCGTTCAGGCGGGCGGTGGAAGGTCTCCCGTCCAGCCGCGCGGGTGAACCGGCCGGGTCGTCCGGTTGCGGGTGCTCGGAGCCTCCGGCGGTCAGGGAGGCCAGCGACGCATCGGCCTGGTCGCGGATCTCGGCGGCGATCGCGCGGGCCTGCTCGGTGCCCGGCCCCGGCTGGGGAACGAACACGGCCCGTCGGTAGTAGCGCAGCTCCTCGATGCTCTCCTGGATGTCCGCCAGGGCCCGGTGGCCGCCGCGTTTGACCGGAGCCGCGTAGTAGGCCCGCACGTACCAGCGGCGGGCGAGCTCCTTGATCGACGAAACGTCGATCATGCGGTAGTGCAGGTGAGCGTCCAGCGACGGCAGATAGCGTGCGAGGAAGGTGCGGTCCGTGGCGATCGAGTTGCCGCACAACGGGGCCTTGCGCACCTCGGGAATCCGGGTGCGGACGTAGTCGAGGAGCTGGCGCTCCGCGTCGTCGAGGGACAAGGTGGACGCCCGGACGGCGGCGGTCAGGCCCGAGGCCTCGTGCATCTCGCGGACGACCGGCTMCATGGTCTGCAGCGCCTCCTCCGGCGCCGAGATGACCAGGTCGATGCCCTCGTCGAGGATGTTGAGCTCACTGTCCGTGACCAAGCAGGCCACTTCCAGGAGTAGATCCGACGCGGCGTCCAGGCCGGTCATCTCGCAGTCGATCCACACCAGTCGATCCATCCCGCTGACACTATGGTCTGCGGTCGCCGTCGTCACGTGCACCCTCGGGTTCTCGTCGTATGGCTGAGTGCCCGCTCCGTCGAGATCATCCTATAGTCCCTGCTCCGTTACTGACGGTGAAGCTGATGGAGATCTGAGTGTTCCCGGCTCCGACCAGGATCGCGGTCAGGGTGTACAGCCCGTCCGGGACCTCGGAGGTCYGCCATCCGCCGGGATGCGGCGTGAACAGGTACGGCGGGCCTGGGAGATCCCGCCGGTACGGCCCGGTCGGTCCGTTCAGCACGTACGTCAGGGGGCCGGCGTAGCCCGTCGTTTCCACCCGGATGATGCGGAAGCCGGAGATGGTCTCGCCCTGGTGGATGCCGGCGAAGGTGAACGGTGCGACGGACATCGTCGACGACGGCGTGGGCATGGCGCCCGGGCCGGACCGGGATGGACGACCGTCGGGTGCGGGGGATGCCGCCGGGGTCGGACCGGACCGGGGTTCCTGGCTGTGATAGCCGAACACCAGGATCGGSATCAGGACCAGGGCAGCGAAGAACAGCGCAAGACCGACCCAACCCCGCCTGAGGGCATCCACGCTGACTGCGTCCCTCCGCCATGCCGCCCATGGGTTCGGGTCACTTTAATGGGCGGGAAGGTGATCGACTCCCGCGGCCTGGGACCGACCGGGATCGAAGCGCGCAGTCGGGCCGGGGGAGGGAGGAAGTGGGCCGACGGCGGGTTGACGGGCACGCCGCCCGCCGCGGCGTCGGATCGGTATGGGTTGTCCGGATCGGCATGGGTTGTCCGGATCGGCGCGGGAGGCGCAGCCGCTTGTCGATGCGGCTGCCGAGGGCAGAACGATCTAGCGGGTGCGCCTGCGCCGGCCGGGTGGCCGGTTCGGCGGATGGGCGGGCCCGCGATTGTCCCGCGGTCGCTGGCGCACCCCTTGCCGACTGAGCCCCAGGATGCGCTGCTGTGCGATGCGCTCCTGCCGAAGACAGCGACCACGATCCACGCCCCGACCGTAGCCGCCATCTGCGTCTTCCGCGTCCCTCGTCACATGGTGTTTACCTTGTCCCCGGCGTGTCGCTGGCTCTCGCTCACCCTCCTCCCCGGCCCCTGGGCCGCCCCTGGTCGGCCTTCGGACGGCCGGTGACCCTCAGGGCCGGCGGGTGACCCTCAGGGCCGGCGGGTGACCCTCAGGGCCGGCGGGTGACCCTCAGGCGGCCAGCGGGGTGGAGGAGCGCCCGCCGTGGCCCGGCCGGTCGGCGCGCCCGGTGGCGAAGGCGGGCTCCAGGGCCAGGTCCAGCACCTCCCGGACGTCGGTCACCAGGTGGACGGTGAGCGCGTCGCGCACCGGCGCCGGGACGTCGTCCAGGTCCGGGCCGTTACGCGCCGGCAGCAGCACCGTGGTGATGCCGGCGCGGTGCGCGGCGAGCAGCTTCTGCTTCACCCCGCCGATCGGCAGCACGCGCCCGGTCAGCGACACCTCGCCGGTCATCGCCACATCCGCCCGGACCGGCCGACCGGACAGCAGCGACGCCAGGGCCGTCGTCATCGTTACCCCGGCGCTCGGCCCGTCCTTCGGCACCGCACCCGCGGGGATGTGCACGTGGACACCGCGGTCGGCCAGATCGCCGACGGGAAGTTCCAGCTCCACCCCGCGCGAGCGCAGGTAGGACAGCGCGATCTGCGCCGACTCCTTCATCACGTCGCCGAGCTGCCCGGTCAGGGTGATCCCGGCCCCGCCGGTCTCCGGGTCGGCCAGCGACGCCTCGACGAACAGGACGTCACCGCCGGCGCCGGTCACCGCCAGGCCCGTCGCCACTCCCGGGAGGGCGGTGCGCTCCGCCGACTCCGGGGTGTGCCGCGGCCGGCCGATGTAGCCGGGCAGGTTCCCGGCATCGATCGTCACCGGCAGGGTGGCCTCGCCGAGCGCCACCCGGGCGACGATCTTGACGGGGTAGAGAAAAGTTGCGATGACCCCAGATGTGGCAGGGGACCCCAGCGAGGCCCGCATGCTCGGGGCTTCGCCGGGGTCCCAAGGGCCAGCCGA